>NZ_JAMOYY010000041.1:0-24953 GCF_023669475.1 Blautia sp. MB18-30
CTATCTCTCGTTTTTACTGCTTTTGGTTTGTTTAAACCGTTCTTTAAATGTAAAGAAATTTTCGAGAATCGTATGTGTTTCACTGTTTAGTTATCAAGGTTTGTTGTGTCTGTCTCTCAGACAGCTCTTTTATTTTATCTCATCTCAAATCGTTTGTCAAGTACTTTTTTCAACTTTTTTCAAACTTTTTTTGATGAATCTCTGTCTCGCTGACAGCTTGTTTACTTTATCACATCCGCAAGCGTTTGTCAACAAGTTTTTTCATTTTTTTGAAAAATTTATTTTTTTCAAAAAAACAACGGAGAAGGAGGGATTTGAACCCTCGCGCCGCGTTAGCGACCTATACCCTTAGCAGGGGCACCTCTTCGGCCTCTTGAGTACTTCTCCAGACTCCGAACTTATAATTTCTTATTAAATTGGAGTGCATTTCTTCTGTGTTTTCATCCGAAACGCATGGTTAATTATATCCGAAAGATATAAGTTTTGTCAACACCTTTTTTTCATTTTTTTACATTAATTTTATCTTAGCGCGATTGACCAATCATATTATCCCCTTAGGCAGGTGGCTACGCACGACACGCTGTCCGTGTGGACAGCGCAGGGGAAGTCCATCTCAGAGTTCCGAAGTCCGAGGGCTTCCCTGCCCCCCCCCCACCCTCTTGGGCACGGAACAAGCGCTACATCTTCGATATATAATGCGACTGACTTTTATTATGGAATCTTATGCCAAGCTGATTACTGTCTGAGCCGATATTATTCCGGAACGTTGTGCCGAGCTGATTCTTAGATACAACATTCCTCCTGAACAATTTCTGTATGACACTCTACTGCCATGCATCATTGAATACTATCTCGAACTGTTCACTTTCCGCAACCGGCCTGTGTGCACAGCCGAGGAGCTGGCATATGGGCGGGGCGCTCTGCAGGAGGTGTGACAACTACTTAGGCTCTGGAAGGTGGCGTTGTTTTTCAAAAGTTCGCTGTCTGAGCGCAGCGAGTTCGGACTTTTGGAAAACGCTTTTAGCCACCTTTCAGAGTCTTAGTAGTTTCCACCGACGAAGCCTGTCCCGCCCATATGCCAGCTCCTCGGCGTCCGTCAAACCACGAAATCCCGCAACACCCAAAGAAAAGAGGCCACACATGCAGCCTCTTACACACATAACTATAGAAACTATAAGTAACCCAACATCAGATCATCCAGAAATTATCCGTGCAGACAATCCTCCTGTAAGTCTCAAACTTAAACCACTTATTATGAAACTCCGACTTATTATCAGCAGCCTCAAATTCCCTCAAAAACATCTGATAATCATCATTACTGCGAATCTCCAGGGCAAAACCTCTCTCATCCACAACAGGAAGCCCCATAAACACATACTCATCCAGCGGAATAATATCCTGCACCCTCTTATCACGGATCAGAACAGCCGCGCTATCCTCCAGAGACACAATATCAAAATAGCCCGGATACTCAAAGCTGTCACCCTCAACAGGCACCACATCCCCTACATGATAAGTCTTAACCTCTTTATCCGCCTTGGAAAGCAGCGCATTCTCAAGGTTAAAATAAAACTCCTCAAAAACATAACCGCCAACCTTCACATCATCCTTCTGGAAATAAGGCTTCTCCCCCTCAGTATCAACCGATTCCACAACACCACATGCAGAAGTCATATGACTCACACGGTCGATCAGGATCAGCTCACCAAGAGTCTTATTCCTCTTAAACTCATCCAGCACAACCTTATCAGAAAGACCGATTTTGCAAAGAGCGATCTCATTCTTCTCGATCGTATCCGCATGCAGATGCTCCCCGGTATTTACATCCGTCTTAAACTCGATACTTTTAACCACACCAGCAATCTTCTTCGTACCAACCTTCACAAGATACTCCTTGCCCACTTCAAGCCTGGAATCATCCATCCATAGAAGCGTAGCCTCAAAGCCCTTTGCAACAGGGATCTCATTATTATTGGTAAGAACACATCCACGGCTTACATCCACCTCTTTATCCAGCTGTATCGTAACAGCCTGGCCGGCAACAGCCTCTTCACGATCGTCACTGCCCACCAGGATCGTCTTAACAGCCGCTGTCTCGTTGCTGGGGAGCGTTGTGATGATATCGCCTACATGAACCCGGCCACTCTCGATCTGGCCCTGGAAACCGCGAAATTCATGGTTTGGACGAGAAACACGCTGAACAGGCAGATAAAATTCGCTGACATTCTCAGCCTCTGAAACATCCACAGTCTCAAGATGCTCCAGAAGAGCTTTTCCCGTATACCAGGGCATATTCGGAGACTTCTTCGTTACGTTATCACCCTCTGTAGCACTGACAGGAATGATCACAACATCCTGAAGCCCCAGAGTCTCAGAAAGCTCATTGATATCCTTTACGATCTCATTAAAACGACTCTCACTGTAATCAACAAGATCCATTTTGTTCACAGCAAATACAAAATGATGGATACCCATCAGAGCGCAGATACGTGCATGACGCCTTGTCTGCACCAGAACCCCCTGCTTCGCATCCACAAGAATAATGGAAAGCTGAGCAAAGGAAGCTCCAACCGCCATGTTCCTTGTATACTCCTCATGTCCGGGAGTATCCGCAACGATAAAGCTTCTTTTATCGGTTGTAAAATAACGATACGCAACATCAATGGTGATTCCCTGCTCACGTTCTGCCATCAGGCCATCCAGAAGAAGAGAATAATCAATGGCACCACCTCTGGAACCTACCTTGCTGTCCAGAAGAAGGGCTTTTTCCTGGTCCGCATATAAAAGCTTGGAATCATAAAGAATATGACCGATCAGTGTAGATTTTCCATCATCTACACTTCCGCAAGTGATAAATTTCAGTAATCCGCTCATCCTAGAAGTACCCCTCTCTCTTTCTTTTTTCCATACTTGCAGCTCCGCCGTCGGAATCAATAACACGTGTGGTTCTCTCAGATTCCACAGAGCTTAAGGTCTCGTCAATGATCTCGTCCAGTGTCTCCGCATCAGACTCGATACCACCTGTCAGAGGATAGCATCCGAGAGTACGGAAACGAACCTTTTTCATCTGCGGCTCCTCCCCCGGGTTCAGGCGCATTCTGTCGTCATCCACCATGATAATGTTGCCGTCTCTGTATACAACCGGACGCTCTTTTGCAAAATAAAGAGGAACGATCGGGATATTTTCTCTCTTAATATACTGCCAGATATCCGTCTCAGTCCAGTTGGAAATCGGAAAAACACGGATGCTTTCGCCTTTATTGATCTCAGTATTATAAAGCTTCCACATCTCCGGACGCTGGTTCTTCGGATCCCAGGCCTGCTCTGCATTACGGAAGGAGAAGATACGCTCTTTTGCACGGCTTTTCTCCTCGTCACGACGACCGCCGCCAAAAGCAGCTGTGAAACCATATTTCTTAAGAGCCTGCTTCAGTGCTTGCGTTTTCATGATATCTGTGTATGCGGAGCCGCTGTCAAAAGGATTGATCCCCTGCTTCACACCATCCTGATTAATGTACTCAAGCATTTCGATTCCCAGATCCTTCGCGGTTTTGTCACGAAACTCTATCATTTCTTTAAATTTCCATGTTGTATTTACGTGAAGAAACGGAAATGGCGGTTTCTCCGGATAAAAAGCCTTCATTGCAAGATGAAGCATTACAGAACTGTCTTTTCCTATAGAATAAAGCATTACCGGCTTCTCGCACTCTGCTGCAACTTCACGGATGATATAAATTGCCTCTGCTTCCAGCTCATCCAAATGTGATAATCCACTCATATCTGATCTCATCCTCCTGTTCCGGCCGCCAGAACCGGCAGCACTTATCTTCTGGTCTAATATTTATTCGAATTCCGTCGATCCACATCGATCACGAATGTAGAACCGTCCGTTTTTGTAATGATCCAATGAAGGATATCCACTTCGCTTTTTACATTCATGATACTTCCGTTCCCGCCGATATCCGCACCAAGGAAAAAGTCGATGGCACCGGCTTTACATTCCTTTACACAGGAAACGCAGCCCCAGCAGTTTTTCGGATATTTCATCACGGCTTTTTTGTCTTCCATGACGATCAGGGTTCCCGGACATACTTCACTGCATTTTCTGCAGCCAACACATTTTTTCTGATCAATTCGTATGCTCATATGTGTCCTCCTTTACAATGTCGCGAAAAATCATCCTGATCTCGCCGTTTTCCAGTTTCGAATTTACATATTTATAAAATTTCTCATCTGTTTCCGGATGATCCAGATTTTCGTTAAAAGAATGCCATCTGGTCTCTTTGCGGTTTTTCAGATGAGCGATCAGTGAACGGCACACAATGAGACGCTCACGAAGTTCATATGCAAACATCAGCTCATGCATATCTGCTGCCGCTGTTTTTTCGGCAAGAGCCTGAAGCTGAAGGATTTTTTCATCTGCAAGAGCAAGCTGCTTCTCATTAAACTGATAATTAGAAGCAATTCCTCCCGCATATTCATCCATGACTTTCTGCATAGCCTCTTCCAGTTCTTCCACGGAAAATGCCGGTGCGTCTTCATTTCGGAACTTTTCGTACTGAGAAAGAATTTCCCCTTCCTGAACCTTAATCTCTGTCTCAGTCTGAATATCTGCTTCCTTCAGAGTTCCGGCCTTAAACTGTTTCACCATATCCAATGCTGCAAGCTTTCCTTCTGCAAGAGCTCCTGTTACATATTTCTGCGGACATCCACCTGCAACATCACCGGCTGCATATAGCCCCTTTACCGTGGTTTCACGGCCTGTATTTACCCAGTAGCCGCTGGCTGTATGACCGCCTACGATATACGGCTCTGTTCCCTGGATCTCCACATCCTGCTCGCTAGGGCTCTTTCCGCTTTCGATCCATTTCAGAGTCTGGCTCGGTGCCATGTTGAGATAAGCCTTCAGAAGATCTTCATCCTGTTCCTTCGTGATCCCTGTAGTCTTCAGGTAACACGGGCCGTGGCCAAGCTGATTTTCCCGAACTGTTCCGTAAACTCTCTCGCTTGTGGTCAGTCCGTATTTTGTCTCATAGATCTCGCCAGCTGCATTGATCTGTTTTGCGCCGACACCCTGTGCGATGGTTCCCGTAGGAGCAATGGTATCCTTGCAGCGAAGTGCGATAAAACGCATCTCAAAGGACGTCATCTCCGCACCTGCCAGGATTCCCATTGCGTATCCGGCACCTGTGTTAAACGGCGGATACCACATCTTATGTCTGGAAAATCCCGGATTGTTCGGCTTATAAAGTCCGGCCGCTCCGCCTGTTGCAGCAAGAACTGCCTTTGCCCGGATAATGTATGCAGTTTCTTCCATAATAGAGAAACCAACCGCTCCGTAAACCTGTCCGTCTTTTACAAGAAGGTCTGTGATATTTACATAATTCAGAACGTCTACGTTCTCAGCTTTATGAACTGCATTAGCAAGAAGTGGTTTAAAATTTTCACCGTTGATCTTGATGTTACGATTTCCTCTGGCTACATAATCACCATTTTCATCCTTCAGGATCACAAGCCCAAGCTTTTCCATCTTTGCAGTAACTTCGTTGAAATTCTCCGCTGCTGTAAGAAGAAGGTCCTGCCTTACGATCCCGGCGGCATCCTTTGTTGCATAATCTACATAATCCTGCGGCTTGCGGCCTTTTACAATGTAGGCATTGATTGCATTAACACCTGCTGCCAGACAGCCGCTTCGTCTGATATTTGCTTTTTCTGCGATCAATACCCTGCCGGCTTTCTGTTCTGAGAGAACCAGCGCCGCATAGCAGCCTGCGGTACCTCCGCCTATGATCAGCACATCTGTTGTAATTTCCTTTGTGTTTAATCTGTTTTTCATACTCATCACTCTGTTATCTGAAGCTCATGTACAGTTACATTTTTCTCTTTATCTACGCCAAAAGCCTTCAACACCGGATTTTCTGCATCCATAAGGGAGAGGATCAGATATTCGATGTTCGGGTCAAATGCAAGTCGTTTATCTTCTTCGGAAGGCCTTGACGGAGACTCCGGATGAGAATGAAAGTTTCCGATCATCTGATATCCGTTCTGACGGATATCTTTGATCGCGCTCAGCTGTTCCTTCGGGTCCATGGAAAAGTGCTCGTTGCTTTCATCGATGTTTGTCAGCAGATACACCTTCTCGATGGTTTTTACATCGCCCTCAATGGTTCCTCCCAGAAGGCCGCAGGACTCATTGGGAAGTCCCTTTCTGCAGTGGTCTAATATTTTTTCGTAATCTTCTTTTTTTAATTTCAGCATTATCTTCGCAGCCTCCAATGGGTTTCTATACTTAATTTATAACGTCTGCACCCGCAGACAATTCTTTAGTGTTTCAGCTCGCACACAGCCTGCTCGTAATCGATCAGCTCTGTGATGGTCGGATTGTCGCCGCATACCGGGCAGTGATGGTTCTTCGGAAGTTTTACGGTACGGAATGTCATCTTCAGCGCATCGTAGGTGAGAAGTCTTCCTGTAAGAAGATCACCCTGTCCGATGATGTACTTAATGGCTTCCATTGCCTGAAGGCTTCCGATCACTCCGCCCATGGCTCCGATCACGCCAGCCTGCTTACAGGTCGGTACGGCATCCTTTGGCGGCGGGCTCTGGAACGCACATCTGTAGCATGGGCCCTGTCCCGGAACGTAAGTCATCAGCTGTCCCTGGAAACGGATGATCCCTGCATGTGAAAACGGTTTCTCGGCCATTACACAGGCATCGTTGATCAGGAATTTTGCAGGAAAGTTGTCTGTTCCGTCAAGAATGAAATCGTAATCTTTGATCAGATCCATAATGTTGCTGGAATCTACAAAGGTATGATATGTATTTACAGTAACGTCCGGGTTGATTGCTTTCATGGTCTCAGCCGCAGACTCTACCTTCAGTTTGCCGACATCTGCAGTTGTGTGGATGACCTGTCGCTGAAGATTGGAAAGATCTACCTCATCTGCATCCGCGATCCCGATGGTTCCCACACCTGCTGCTGCAAGGTAAAGGGCTGCCGGTGCTCCAAGTCCGCCGGCTCCGATGATCAGAACCTTGGCATTCAGAAGCTTTTTCTGACCTTTTACTCCAACCTCTTTCAGGATGATATGGCGGGAGTACCGCTCAAGCTGCTCATTTGTAAAAGCCATTATCTTGCGCCTCCTCCCATGTAGTACAGGAACTCAACAACGTCGCCGTCCTTTACCTCTGTTTCCGGAACGTCTGCCTTGCTGATGAATTCATCGTTGATGGTTACGGTTACATACTCAGGACTTTCGATATCCTCTTTCTCAATAAGCTCTGTAAGTTTCAGTCCGTCTTCGTATTCTTTTTTATTTCCTGCAACTGTGATTGTCATTTCTCTGTTCTCCTATTCTTCAACTTTTCTTACGATCAGTGTATAAGTTCCATCTTCATTATCTTCAAGCTTCAGGATCTGATGTCCTTCTTCTTTTACACTTCTCGGTACATTCTGTACCGGCTCGCCATCGTTCATTTTGATTGCCAGGATCTGTCCGTCGTCCAGTTCCTCAAGTGCTACTTTTGCTTTTACAAAAGTTACCGGGCAAACTACATCGGTAATGTCTACTGTATCATCAATCTTAATATCAGCCATTGTATGCTCCTTTCAAAACTTCCTGAAGTTTTTCAGCGCCTACCCGGTCGATGGTAAATTTAAAACGCTCTCCCGGATTTGCATAGTCATCAAAGAACTGGATCGCTGCATCGGTCACTCTGAAAAGCTGCTCCTCAGAGGTGATCAGCGGAAGGAATTCCTGTCCCTTGCTGATGTGATTTCCAAACGTTCCGCCAAAGGAAACGATGTATGCTTCGTTTACATCCCATGCATCCACAGGACAGGATTTTGCACATCTGCCACAGTAGTTACATTTCTCTGTATCGATCACCAGCTTGTCGTCCTTAAAGGAGATGGCATTTTCTCTGCAGGCCTTTTCGCAGACACCACAGTGGATACATGCATCCTCTTTCCAGCTGACCTCAGCTGCTCCCTTGATCCCTACATCATTCTCCTCTGCTTTCAGACAGTTGTTCTGGCATCCGGTAACACCGAATTTGAATTTATGAGGAAGCTCTCTTCCGAAATATCTCTCATTTAATTTCACCGCAATGTCATAGCTGTTGATGTTTCCGCTTGGACAGACAGCATTGCCCTGGCAGGCTGTAACTGTACGTACTCTCGGTCCGCAGACACCGGGCTTGCATCCGCCTTTCGCAAGATCATCTTTTACATCATCAATATCATCTAATTTAATGAACGGGATCTCAACTCCCTGTCTGGAAGTAAGATGTACATATCCGTCACCGTATTTCTCAGCTACCTCTGCGATCTTCTTAAGGTTTTCTGCGGTAAGTGTACCGCCTACACAGGCAAGACGAAGAGAAAAATTATTCTTCTGCTTCTGTCTCATGAAACCACCTTTTTTTAATGTAGCGTAATCTACTTTTGCCATAACGAACTCTCCATTTCTCTGCTGGTGCAGCTCTTAGATTTTATCGGTTATTTTCTATCGCTTGTTTGAAATCTTCTTTTAAATCTTCAATATCTTCAATTCCCACACTGATGCGGATCAGATCCTCGAATACTCCGGACTGCAGCTTCTCTTCATCGGAGATGTGTGCCGCGATGGTGGATTCCGGATGGATCACCAGAGTCTTCGTATCTCCGATGTTGGAGATGATCAGCGGGATATTCAGGGAATTGATAATGGAAAAAGCCTTCTCCTTGCTTCCGGTTCTTACAGTTACGATAGCTCCGTAGCCATTCCTGAACTGCTTTTCCGCAATTTCGTGATAAGGGCTTTCTTCCAGTCCCGGATAATTTACTTCAATGTCACCACCCAGGCCCTGTAAAAATCTCGCAAGCTCCAGTGCATTGTCACACTGTCTCTGCATTCGAAGTCCCAGGGTTTCCAGTCCCAGGTTATTAAGGAAAGCATTCTGCGGAGCAAGACACGCGCCAGTGTTCCGGAAAAGTCCGTTTCTAAGCTTGGCGATGTATGCAAATGGTCCGAATTTCCGGTATGGAGCAAGTCCCGGATATCGGTCAGGGTCCCATTTCAGACCCTTACCACAGACAAGAATACCGCTGATGGCATCGCTGCTTCCATTGATATATTTGGAAGAGGAATGAACCACAATGTCAGCTCCAAGCTTCAGTGGCTGGATCAGATACGGGGTTGCCACCGTGTTGTCTACGATCAGCGGTACGTCATGCTTATGTGCCACTTCCGCAACTGCCTGGATATCGGTAACATCCAGCTTGGGGTTGCCAATGGTCTCCGCAAAAACAAGTCGCGTCTTCTCTGTGATCTCTGCCTCAAAAGCTTCCGGCTTATTCTCTTTCACATATTTTACGGAAATCCCGAAAGGCTTCAGATCATCGAACAATTCCACAGTTCCGCCATACAGTCCGCAGGCTGCCACGATCTCATCTCCTGCCTGAAGAATGTTCAGAAACGCATTGGTCAGCGCTGCCATTCCGGATGCACAGGCCACACTGCCGATCCCATCCTCCAGCATGGTCACTCGCTTCTCAAAGGACTCTACCGTAGGATTGTTGATCCTTGTATAGGAGAAGCCCATTTTTTTATTGTCAAAAATTTTCTCCAGGTCTTCCGCGCTGTCATGTCGGAATGCGCTGCTCTGATAGATTGGAACCTGTGTTGCACCCTGTGGATATTTCTCGTTGGTGCCGTGGAGCAGCCCTGTATTAAAGCCGTATTCGTTCATAGCCTCTTCCCTTTCTTTTGTTGACACTTATATTAACCTACTATTCATAGTATGTCAATAGGAAAACGGGATTAAATGTATTTTTTTGTGTACACAACTATACGACAGCATGATACAATTATAACAGTTACGATAATTACAGCACCAAAAGAAAGATGCCCGCAGGCATACAAACCTACATTAAGAACAGGAGGTGATCCCTATCAATATAAACCCGAAGCTCCGGAATATTTTTCACTCTTTATTCAGTCCCACCCTTGATTTCCGCGTCCGGCTGTTCAACATCCTCGCCTTGGGAGGTACTGTGATCAGCCTGATCATGGCCTTTCTCAGTCTCGGGACCGGTTCCTGGAGAAATGTACTGATCAATTTTGCGCTGGTTGCAATCTCCGGAGGGCTTTTTCTTTATTCCTATTACAGTGGAAAATATCAGCGCTGCTACCTGATCACCATTGTCGTGATCTTTCTGCTCGTTTTTCCGGTGATGTTTTTTACCAGCGGCGGTTATCGTGGCGGCATGCCGGCATTCTTTGTGTTTGCTATTATTTTTACCGTGCTGATGCTGGAAAAAAGACGCGCTCTGATCGTTTCCCTGCTGGAGATCCTCCTTTATATGGGACTGTGTCTGGTTGCATACCATTTCCCGGACACTGTAACTCCTTTTGCCACGGAAGCAGACCGGCTGGCAGATATCCTTCTGGCGTTTGTCTCTGTAAGTATTGTCTGCGGCAGTGTTCTCTATTTTCATCTGAAGGAATATAACCAGCAGCAGCTCCTTCTGGAGGAACAGAATCTGCGACTGCGCTCCCTTGATAATGCCAAGTCCACCTTCCTGACCACCGTTGCCCATGAGATTAAAAATCCTCTGAGTTCCATTTCCCTCCACGCGCGGGACACCTCCGAGCTCCTTGAGGAAGAGCCTCTGGATTTCTCTCTTATGCAGGAAAATCTCCGCACCATTGAACAGTCGGTAATGCGGATCGACCGGATCGTGCTGGATCTGATGGATACGGTTTCCATTGAGCAGGGACGACTTGCCCTTTCCCTTGTCCCATCAGATCTGTCCGGTCTTTTGTATTCTGTAAAAAAAGACTACTGCAGTCATCCAAGCTTAAAGAACAATCAGCTGGTCCTTACGACACAATCCGGACTCCCGGAAATCTCTGCTGATCCGGAACGGCTGATCCAGGTTGTCACCAATCTGATCTCCAATGCAGAGCGTCACACCCAAAACGGAACCATCACCATTTCTCTTACCGGCGAACCGGGCTGGCAGACCATCTGCGTCTCCGACACCGGAACCGGCATGTCAGAAGAAATGCGAAAAAACGCACTCAAGGGTTATATTTCCGCTGATAAGGATTACTGGCGGCACGGCATAGGCCTCTATGTCTGTCATCAGATCATCACTGCCCATGGCGGCAAAATATGGCTGAAAAGTAAAGAAGGCGAGGGAACTCAGGTGTTCTTCTCACTTCCGGAGGAGGAATCATAAATGAATGAAAAGAAATCACTTATCCTTATGGTCGAGGATGAAGAACAGGTGCTGAATACCAACTGCCGGATGCTGCGGCGCCGTGGCTACGATGTCCACACTGCACAGACAGCCGCCGAAGCCTATCATCAGCTTGAAGAACAGCTGCCGGATCTTCTTATCCTGGACATTATGCTTCCGGACGGAAACGGTCTGGATATCTGCCGCCGCTTCCGCGAAAAAGCCATGAATCCGGTTCTTTTTCTCACCGGAAAAAGTGATATCCGGGATCGGGTAGAAGGACTTCAGCAGGGAGGCGACTATTATCTCACCAAACCTTATAATTTCGATGAATTTCTGGCCGTGATCCAGATGCTTCTGGAACGCCAGAAACGAATGGAAGAAAAAATAAAAGAAAAATTTCAGTCCTCCCGTCAGATCACCATCGGCAGCCTGCGGCTGGATCTTTCGGACGGCCATGCATATCTCAATAATGCCGACACAGGCCTTACCCGGACCGAATTCTCTCTGCTGCGTCTCCTTGCAGAAAACCAGGAGAAGATTTTTTCTGCAAAGGAGCTCTACGAAGCGGTATGGGGTAGCTGTGCAGGAACAGATACCAGCACGGTACGGCGGCATATCTTTAACCTCCGGACCAAGATCGGTGCCGAAGATACCGATGAGTATGACATTGTCTCGGTTTATGGGAAGGGATATCTTTTTACCTGCCGGTAAGCCGGCCTTTTCACGATTGGATAGCATATTTCCAGACCTGTACGCAGCTTTCCGTAAATGTCTCTTTTTCTTCACATTTCCGGATATCGGGATCTGTCTGTTACAATGTACTTAACAGACAGATCTTTTTTATTTGTAAAAATTTATGATCAAAGAATAGTAAGCAGCTAACTGCTGCGCAATTTATCAGGAGGTGCCTATGCATAAAAAAATCTCAGTTCTTTTAACAGGCGCGATCGCTCTTTCCATATCTGCAGTCCCGGTCCTCGCTTCTGACCCTCCAACCGATGACGGTCAGTACATCTGGCAGGATGAAAACGGAGATTACTGGTACCGCAATGGTTCCGAGGATGAATATATCGGGGAAGGTAATTATGCCCCTGACCCGGATTCCGGTGAACTGATGGAAGGCAACGATGCCGGCTGGACCGAACAGGACGGTTATTTTGAGCCTCATTATTATTATGAGGACGGCAGTGTGTGGCTGGAAGATGCCACCGGAACCACATATATTGGCTCCAGAGATAAATATTATATTGATGACTACGGTAATCTTCAGGAATATTCCGATTCTGAAACTGATTCCTCCTCCGGAGATTCTTCAGAAGAATCCTCCGATACCAGTGGAAACTCCTCCTCGCAGGATTCCGATTCTTCATACCCAAATTCCTCTTCCGATACAAACACGGAAGATTCCTCCGAATCGGAAAAGCGCGGCGAGCTTCATATGCGGGTTGGATTCCCTGCCGATGATACGATCAGAGAATCCATGCCCGAAAAAGAAGGTTATTTCGAGCAGCGTTCCGTAAATGGCGGAAAAAGCACTGCCTTTGTTTTAAAAGTACCGAATTCCTCTCTGGAGGATTCTTCCCTGAAGGGTTTTCTGGCAGAATACTATCCGGTAAAGGGTGAGATCATCACCAAAAAGGATCTTACCTTTGAATCTTATCCTGCCACGAAATATCAATACTTAACCGAAGTCAACGAAGAAGAAAAAAATGTAGATGCTCTTGTATGCCAGACTGACGATTATACATTCGGACTTTTTGTCCTGACTCCGTCAGACACCTATGATAAGGCCGCCGAAAAGGAAGCCACAGAGCTGATCAAATCCATAGATTTCGTTTACGCAGAGCGTGTGGATATGGCCATGACGGATTACTTCCAGGTCCTCACTCCGGAGCGCTGGAAATATCTCTGCCATTATGAAACAACCGAAACCGAAAATGGTGGATATAAACTGACTTATTACAATGAGGATGTTCCTGTACTGACTCTGGAAGCCAGATATTACGATGGCGAAGACCAGCCTCTGGACAGTGTATGGCAGGGCTATCTCGGCCGTATCGAAACCGTCGACGGCAAAAAATACGATCTTCTGTCCACCATCAGCCAGTACTCCAAGGACGCCTCTGATGAATGGAAGGAAATGTATGACACTTATCTGGATGTCATAAACGGGATCCGTATAATGGACGGCTGTTCCCTGACCGAAGGAAGCCATGCCTGATCCCTTGTAATTCACAATATTTATATAAAAGAAGCTGCAGACTCTGTTTTTTCACTGTTCTGCAGCTTCTTTGTGTTATTGTGTCCAACTATATCTTCTGCTGTCTATCCTTCATAAATCTGATCAAAAATCCCTCCATCTGAGAAATGTGTTTCCTGTGCCTTTTTCCATCCGCCAAAATCATCAATGGTGACAAGATTGATGTCCAGGTCAAACACATCGGAGTATTCCTTCAGAATATCCTGGTTTGACGGACGGTAATAATTATCACCGGCGATCCGCTGTGCTTCATCGGAATAGAGATAATTCAGATATTCCTCTGCCACATCTCTGGTGCCTCTTTTGTCTACGACTTTATCGACTACTGCTACAGATGGCTGTGCAAGGATGCTGATGCTTGGTGTTACGATCTCGTAGTCGTCCGGATAATCTTTTACGGAAAGATAGGCTTCATTTTCCCAGGCGATCAGTACATCACCCTGTCCGTTTTCCACGAAAGAGGTCGTTGCGCCTCTGGCTCCGGTGTCCAGGACAAGTACGTTTTTGTAAAGATCTCCGATAAATTCTTTAATTTTGTCCTCGTCTCCGTTATATTTATCTTTTGCATAGGCCCAGGCTGCCAGATAGTTCCATCTTGCTCCGCCGGAGGTTTTCGGGTTTGGTGTGATCACACCTACGTCTTTCTTTACCAGATCGTCCCAGTCTTTGATATTCTTCGGATTTCCTTTTCTCACAAGAAATACAATCGTCGAAGTATAGGGAGCGCTGTCCTCCGGAAATTCGTCCACCCATCCGTCATCGATGAGTCCTGCATCCTGGATCGCATCTACATCATACTCCAGTGCCAGTGTTACCACATCTGCTTCCAGTCCGTTGGCAACCTCAAGTGCCTGCTTGCCGGAACCACCATGGGACTGTGTGATCTCCACATCCTGGCCTGTTTTTTCCTTCCAGTGTTCCTGGAAGCTCTTGTTGTACTGCTCGTAAAGCTCTCTGGTCGGATCATAAGATACATTGGTGATGCTGACACTGTCCGCCGCATAGGTGGTTACGCCTGTAAGGCTTCCAATTGTTGCTATTGCTGCAAGAGCTGCTACTGCTGATTTCCATCTTCTTTTCATAATACTTACCTCCTGTGTTTTGTTGTTGGGGCTATTATAAACATGAGTAAGTCCATATGAAAACTCTTAGATTGGAAACCGTTTTCAGGATTTTTCGGAAATATGGCTGTTTATGCGGATTTCACAGATTTTTGTGTTTGATCCCACCTGATATTATGTTGTTTTTGTTGATTTTGCCTCGTATTTTATTGTTCCCAGAGTATATGTGAAAACGTCATCAGTCTTGTAATTTCCGTATTTTTCGGGAATTTTGCCAAAGTATATCTTGTTTTTGCGGGATGTTTTCCTTCCTCTGTGAAATTTTGATCGGTGTCAGGCGGATATTTGCAATTGAAGCAGTGAACTTCCCTGATTCTGTTAAAACAAATCTCTTTGTACTTGTCCGAATGTGGAGTATTCTTATAGATTTTCAAAGACATTTCCTTTATAATCGAATTATAAATATCATACGTTTAAGGAGGAGTATGTATATGAAAAAGAAAACTCTTGCATTTTTATTATCCGCATGTCTGCTGACACAATCTGCAGGGTTCGTCTCTGCTGCTGATTTTTCTGCAGTTCCGGAAGAAGCTGCGAATGCGGAAGAAATTTTTTCTCCGGAGGCTAACCCTACGGATTCGGATCCTTCAGATAATCTGTCAGCCACCGGCGGTGATGATTTTTCTGACGAACATCCCGATCATATGACAACTACAGATTCCGGAGCAGCTTCCGAAGAATCCAAGATCTCGTCGGACCTGGACGCAGATACAAATCCTGATTCCACAACAAACACAGAATCAGCTCCTTCCGTTTCCAACTCAGTGACAAATCCGGAAACGGACCAGGACGTAGAACTGCTTCCAGAGGAAACCATGCCGGAAGATGTTGAACTGGAACCAGAAGCTTCCTCAACCGAAAACGATTCCGAACTTTCTCAGGAGCTTCTTTTTGATGACGGCGAATCCGACACCTTTAACGATGGAAATGATTCTTCCTCCGCTGCATTCGCCTCATCCAAAATACCGGATCACGATATCTGGCTTGCCGATACAGTTAAGACCGGTCTTATTGTGGATGGAAAAAATATCCAGACGAAGTCTCTGTATAACCTTATCACCCAGCCTTCCGTAAAACCGGTTTATCAGGAGCTTGGCGAACGTATCCTGTCCAATAAGCCTATGCTTGTGCTTTCTTCCATCTGGAAGGGCGTTATCAAGCAGGAATTTTATGATGACCAGAAGCTGATCTATGAAGCTTTGCTTGCGGATTATCTGCAGTTTGTAGATTCCACGGATTCCAAGGGTTTTGATTCCTCACAGATTGAACGTGCCAACTCCTATCTGATAAAAATATTTAACGACCTGTCCACATATTACACCCAGAACGGAGTCTATAACTGGAAACCGGAAGATTTCATGAAACTCAATGCAGAAGAAGCCAACAAACTGCTTCAGTCTGTGGATTCCATGAAAACCGCAGTCTCCCTGGTAGGGGATACCTGCTCCACCACCAAAGAACTGATAGAACTCTGCACAAAAGTAAATGCCTTCAAAAACGCGGCAGACGAACGTATCCTTCTTATCCAGAAAGCACGAAATGCCGGCTCTTCCAACACCGCTTTTGTCGAGGCATGCGATGCGATCCTTGCCCAGCTTGGTTCTCAGTCCATCGATGTCAGTTACCTGCGAAGCCAGAGTGCATCTGCAGCTATGAAAAAGTGTACAGAAACTATGATCAGTGAATTAAGCAAACAGAATCCTGCACTGAAAGCCTTAAGTTATGGTTCCAGTGCCATGAATATTTTGTTCAACACATCCAGTATCAACTCGGATAACCTGAAGCTGTCCCTGCTTTATACCATGGACTGTTATTTTAATACTGCCCTGACCAGTTCTTCCTCTACCTATACACGATATAAAAACACGGACAACGCCAATACTTTTGTAAAATGCTTCCAGGGATATACCACATTCCAGATATACGCAGATAATGTCGCAAAATCCTACATCTCCGGCGTTACTTCCGGTGGTGCCCTGAACCGGACTTTTGCTGATATCTTTTACCGTGAGGGCGTTAAAAATGCGGAAAGCTGGAAAAATCTCTGCGATGGCCAGATCAATACCCGCAGAGGTATCCTGGATGTACTGGCAAAATTTTATCAGCTCTACAATCGTTTTTACCTGAAAGATGAATACACCAACGCTCTGAAAGACCAGACCACCGCTACACCGACTCCGACTCCAAGACCGTTGGTTCCGGTGGATTATGAGGTTACGGTGCCGGAGAGTCCAAAACCAATGGTAGAAACCCATTCTTTTTCTGATGGTACGGGCTGGTCTTATTTTGAAGATGGAACATTGGTCCTTTTCGGAAACGAAATTTTCCACGCAAACATTGACTGCATTGCTGATGTAAAAAAACTAATCATATGCGAAGGGCCCACATCTATAGAGCCATATGCGACCTATGACTCTTTTAGATATTGGACGAACTTAAAAAGTGTATGGCTTCCAGAAAGCCTGACATCTATCAGTAACTTTATTTTTAGTGATTGTAGTAATCTGGAAGAAGTTCATTTTTCATCCAACAACATAAATTTGGCACGTTTAGTATTTAAGAACTGTGTCTCCCTTAAAAACATTACTTTTCCAGAAAATCTCGCAAATGTCTCTTTCGCTGAGGGATGTTTCAAATGGTGCAGCAGCCTGGATAATATTGTATTGCCAGACAGTTTAACCACAATACCATCCAGTTGTTTTTATGGATGTACTAATCTCCAGAATATTGTATTACCTGATACTATAAAAAATATTGGAAGTTATGCTTTTACTGATTGTACAAATTTACAACAGATTAACATTCCTGATTCTGTAACTAACATTGCTGAGCATGCTTTTGAAAACTGCAGCAGTTTGAAATCTATAGTACTCCCCATTGGATTATCCGGTGGTAAACTTAATTGCAGTGCTCATTATACCGGTAGCCACTATCTTTCTAATGATTCATTTATAAATTATCAGGGAATCAGCGATTATACTTTTTATAACTGTTCTGGTTTAAAAGAGGTAACTTTCAAAAATGGAAATACAACACAACTTATCGGTGCTTACGCTTTTGCAGGCTGTTCTCAGCTGCAAAAAATCAATATAAGCGATAATATAAAATTTATTGACCATCACGCATTTGAAAACTGTTCCAGCCTGCCTCAGATAAACCTGCAACATGTTCAGGGCCTCTGTCATGATGTTTTCAAAAATTGTTCCAGTTTAAAAAATGTATCTTTCCCAAAAGATACTATCAGGCTTTCTTCAAATGTTTTTCAGAATTGTCGCAGCCTTGAAAATATCGAACTTTCAGGTACACTCTACGACAGTTCATTCAGTGGATGCACAAATTTAAAAAAAGCAATTATTCACACCGCATTATTCATTGATAACAATGCATTTTATAACTGTAAAAATTTAACAGAAATAATTCTGCCCCAAAAATTCACAGTATACTACAGCACACCCCGCATAGGAAAAAAAGCTTTCTACAATTGTGTTAAACTAAAAAATATCACATTCCCTGATGATCTGGAATTTATCGACACTCAATGTTTTTACAACTGCCGAAGTTTACAGAGTATCACCTTTCCTAAAGATACTTACACACTTGAAAACGAATGTTTTGCAAATTGTAATAATTTAAAATCTATTACATTCTTGCGCCCACGTTTCACTTGTGATCCGAATGCATTTAAAGATTGTTCCAATTTAAAAATCATCTATGGTCATTCTGATACAGATGCTGTAACTACCGCCAAGCAACTTGGATTAACCTTTATTGCTCTGGATGCCCCTTCTGTTATTCCATCTGGATTAACTCTGACTCCGGGCAACAAATATTTTAAAGCCTCTTGGAAAAAAGCCTCTTCTGTCAATGGCTACCAGATACAATACAGTAAAAATAAAAACTTCTCACAGAGTACAGCAAAACTTACAGGTAGCGGCAATACAACTACTCTGACTGTCAAAAATCTGATATCTGATCAGACATATTATGTTCGCATCCGCGCATACAAAAAAGTTAATCAGAAAAACTATTATGGCAAATGGTCCACCCCAAAAGCCGTAACCGTTCTGCCAATCAACGTACCAACTGTATCCGCACCGGCCCTGAAATCCGGCAAACAGTATTTCCGTGCTTCCTGGAAAAAAACTTCCGGCACCAGTGGCTATCAGATACAGTACAGTTTATACAAAAACTTCAAAAAGCCGGTAACCAAAACACTCACCGGCAACACCAAGACCAGCATTACTGTATCCAGATTGAAACGCCAAAAACGATATTACGTTCGAGTCCGTGCATACAGAAATGCCAATTTCAAAAAATATTACGGCAAATGGTCAAAGACAAAATCCATTGTTGTAAAATAATTTCTTTGTCTCTATACACGCCCCGGAAGAACCTTCCGGGGCGTGTATCCTTATCTGCTATTATTTTGTAAATCCAACTCCTCCAGAAGTTTTTTACGATAGTCTTCATCCTCCATAGCACGCTTCAGGTCATCCATGCGACCTTTATCCATCAGATATTTTGTCAACTGAAATCCACGTTCCATACCACGTTCTATTCCACGTTCCATTCCACGTTCCATTCCACGTTCCATTCCCTCATCTAATAACATCTGACCAATTCTCGTCATCGCAACGACCTCCTTTATTTCGTCCAAATCTGCATTATCCAGAAATTTATCTGCCAATGTATATAACATTGCTGTTGTTTTCTCTGCGGTTAGATCTGTATTTCTTTTTGCCAGAATGATTGCTTCTCTGATCTTATCCTTCATCTGCATAGAGCCTGACATTAATGGTGTTAATGACAAGATTGCATAATCTTCTTTGGTCAGTTCTTCTCCATGCAGCTGCTTTTCTTTCATTCTGACAAAAACCTCATCTGCATTTTTCTCTTTAAGATAAACTGGCTGAATACGATAAGTAAACAAGCCCATATTCAATTCAGCCTTTACTGACCGGATTCCTCCGGAATAAATCACGTATGTAATAACATTCTTTCCAGTCTTATGTGAATATACCGCATCATAGGCAAGAAATCTTCGTAAATCCTCTTCCCCCTTGTCTGTTGTCTGAAATTCTATATGAATATAAAATCCCTGTTTTGTGAGAAAGGTAAAATCCATATACATTGAATGAATAGTAAGCTCTACCAGCTCAGTCGGACCAACCTCCACAAAATCATAATCAATTCCAAGACTTTTCAGAATCGTATCACGAAAATAGTCAACACCCATTTTCATAACAGCATCTTCATGTTTTGCATTTGCCATAGGGCACCTCTTTTTTAGTTCAATATCGTTATCTGATGTGCCTTGAAAATGCTTTTGTAAATTTCTACACTGACGTTTTATCTTCTGTAAATCTTAATACTCTCCGTACGACCTCCTTGTTACATTTATTTTATCAGACCCAGACTGAAAAATCACTCTTGTTCTGACGACAAATTCTTCCAGCACTGTCCTCTGTTTGACAAAAATCTTTCTGCATTCATTCTTCCGAAACAGTTATCCACACTCACCCTGAAAAATCGCTCTTTTGGGCGGATGGTTTTCCACATATTCCACAGAAGTTATCCTCGATAGTCTGTGCGATCCGATTTCGCCGCCTTCATCTCACAGATAAATATAATCATTCATCACCGGCTGCAGGCCGTGGTCTTTCAGGGCGTTGAAAACTTCGTCCACAGACCTTCCGTCGGAAATCTCAAACTGATCATCCCCTTTATCCTCAATATCATCCACATGACTTCCGATTCCGGTGCTGACACCTGCAGAGATCTTGGTTGCTGCGATATTCACCAGATTGTCACGGACACGCTCACACTCTCTGGTGGATACAGTAATACTTGCAAACGGCATAAATAGACGATATGCACAAACTACCTGCAAAAGCTGCGGTTCGTGTACATCCTTTGGATTGATCCGGTCATTGTTGATGATCGGGCGCAGTCTTGGGCAGGAAAAAGCGATCTCTGCGTGAGGATATTGTCTCTGCAGAAGATATGCGTGGTATCCTGTCGCAAAAGCATCCTTGCGGAAATCATCCAGTCCCAGAAGAGCCGCAAAACCAACCCCTCGCATGCCACCCTTCAGTGCACGCTCCTGGGTATTCAGTCTGTATGGGAAAATCCTCTTATGTCCTGCCAGATGCAGAGTTTCATACTTGTCAGAATTATAAGTCTCCTGGAAAACCGTCACATAATCTGCGCCACATTTATGAAGATATGCATATTCATCGGAATTCATCGGATAAACCTCAAGGCCGATCACCTTGAAATATTTTCGCGCGATCTCACAGGCTTTTCCGATGTACTCCACATTGGATTTGGTTTTGCTCTCGCCGGTAAGGATCAGGATCTCCTGCAGACCAGTCTCGGCGATCGCTGCCATTTCCTTCTCGATCTCTTCTTCGTTCAGCTGTGCACGGCGGATCTTATTGTGGCAGTTAAATCCACAGTAAATGCAGTAATTCTCACAGTAGTTTGCAATGTAGATCGGTGTGAACATACAGATGCTGTTTCCAAAATGTTTCCTTGTTTCGATCCGTGCAGCCTGTGCGATTTCTTCCAAAAGAGGCAGCGCTGCCGGTGAAAGCAGTGCTTTAAAATCCTCCGGTGTACGGTTGTCATGAGCAAGCGCTCTCCGTACATCCGCTTCTGTGTACTTATCATAATCATATGCGTTCATTGCGGAAATAACCTGATCCATTACATCAGATTCTTCCAGCTGTTCCATATCCGGAAGGTACTTCATGTGATCGATACGGTTCTTTTTCATATCTTCCAGAATTTCTTCATTTACGATACTTTCATTAAAATGGCCGTCCTGCTGACTGGCCTGTACTGTCTCTGCCATTACTCTTATGTCGCTCCTCTCATATATTGCAGCAATACTCTGGTCCTCACTGCTGCATATCTGTAAACTCAATTTCGATTGAAACCAGACAATACCTGTGTTTCACTACACAGGCCGTGCCTGTCCCCCGCTTAGTGTTCTGCGTTCAATCATTCATTTATCAATTTTACTCATGAAGAAATCCGGTCAGCGGTGAGGATGCACTTGCACCTCTCTCCAGAGTTCTTCCCATACCGGAAAGATATGCACTTCTTCCTGCCTCAATAGCTTTCTTAAAGGCTTCCGCCATAACACGGACGTCTCCTGCAGTTGCAATGGCTGTATTTGCCATAACTGCTGCAGCACCCATTTCCATAGCCTCACATGCCTGTGATGGGCGGCCGATTCCTGCGTCCACGATGATCGGAAGGTCGATCTCGTCGATAAGGATCTGAATGAATTCTTTTGTACAGATTCCCTTGTTGGAACCGATTGGAGAGCCAAGTGGCATTACACAGGCAGCTCCTGCATTCACCAGATCTCTGGCTGCATTCAGATCCGGATACATGTATGGCATAACTACAAAGCCCTCTTTTGCAAGGATCTCTGTTGCCTTGATGGTCTCATAGTTATCCGGAAGAAGATATTTGGAATCATGGATAACTTCGATCTTTACAAAATCTCCACAGCCAAGCTCGCGGGAAAGTCTTGCAATACGGACTGCCTCTTCTGCATTTCTGGCGCCGGACGTATTCGGAAGAAGCGTAACATCCTTCGGAATATAGTCCAGAATGTTCGCAAGTCCACCCTCATTTGCACGACGCAGGGCAAGTGTTACGATCTGAGTTCCTGCTTTTTCAATACATGCTTTTACAAGCTCCAGAGAAAATTTTCCGGAACCAAGGATAAAACGGGAAGTAAACTCATGGCCTCCCAGGATCAGTTTGTCTTCATTTGTGTTTGCTGTTGTCATTTTTTATGTCCACCTTTCTTTATGTCTGTTTGCAGAAAATATTTCCACCGATTTATAACCAGCGCCTTCTTCTGCCAGATCATTCTTCATCTGCATTTTTTCAGTAACTTATCTGTCAGTTACTGCCGTGGTATATATACCTAATTTTATCTCTATAGCGACATCAGCAGCTTCCGCCACCCATAAACTGCAGAATCTCCACAACATCGCCATCTTTCAGTACTGTTGTATCGTAAGTGTCTCTCTTAATGATCTCTTCATTCAGCTCTACTACAACCTGCACCGGAACATAGTTACATGCTTCCAGATATTCTGTTACTGTCACCGGCTTTTCCAATGTTCTGCTTTCACCATTTACTGTGATCATGATCTCTCCTTTCCGGAAACTTCAAAAGCTATTCGTCAATAAAAAAGAGTTCACAAAGAAATACACCCGCGGTGGTGCACCCCTTCATGAACTCAGTTCACTCTCAAATTTCCCAATATTCAATTGTCGATACCGGGGTTAAAAGCATTCGCTCTTGATCCCTTCCCTGTAAATCCTGATCTTACGTATTCAATCGGATAAAAACATCCGCATCCAATAAAAAAGGAGATACACCAAAGTATCTCCCGTAAATTCATCTTATACGTTCCTACGTTGGCATTATCCAAATCAGGTATAAGGGTCGAAGTTGAAGACTTCCTCTCAGCCTGCCATCACAAGCTCCCCTGTTATTTACATGGTTTAGTATAAGGCGAATTATGATCAATGTCAAGAGCATTAAATTTTCTCACAATAGTTCCAATTTGTTCTAAACTATAGTACACTATAATTGCTGCCAACCCTCCAGCAGAAAGGAGGTGAAGTCCAGTGTGCGAATTAATCATCACATTTTTTGTTTCTGTTACGGCGGATATAGTTAGCTACTATATTCGCAAATGGCTGGACAGAAACGACAGGCAGTAACAGCCTGAAAGGCTTAAGCCCCCTTACATAACGGCATAGAAAACCCCGGAAGTGTGCGAGACTTCCGGGGTTTTCGTTTTTGCCAATGTTTGAATTTCATCACATTTCTTAGCTACTATCATCTTATGCTTTCTATACTAATTTGTCAACCGAATTTTATTAACGGCATCATCATAGGATGTTACTGTTATTTATAAGCAGTGAATCCCAGATCTTTCATTGTCAGATTTAAATTCTTTTTCAGATAATCATTTGCTACTTTCATTGTCGCTTTCATCATAATATTGGAAGAATCCTGCAGATCTGTCATCGCTTTTTTTCCGTTTGTATACAAGAAAGTCAGATTCTGACCTTTATAAGCAGATGCTTTTGTAGAAGAAGTCACCAGCAGAAAGACTTCATTTGTAGACAGGGCGGACTTCACACTGACCGTATCAGATTTCACACAGTTTCCGATAATATCCAGTCCGGCAAGGATTCCATCTGAAGGCATAGAGAGCATCATCCCAATATCTATCTTATCTTCTTTCTTCAGATAACCGATCATCAGAGTACTTTCTTTATCTACTTTGACATTTATAAACTGATTTCCGTCTTCAGTATATTTGCCTTTCTGACTGATGTATTTTTTCAATTTGCTATAATTCTGCGTCAATCTGGTATTAGCCGAGGTCGGATTCTTTACAGTAACCTTGCAGGTGAATTTTCTGCCACCAAGAGTCGCTGTGATAACCGCTGTTCCTGTTTTTACCGCGGTGATCTTTCCGACAGAAGTTATCTTGACAACATTTGTGTTGCTGCTCTTCCATGACGGTTTCAGACTGGTGCCTTTGATCTTCAGTGTATAAGTTTTTTTCGATGCCAGTGTCAGGCTGGTCTTATTCAGGGTGAGATAATTCAGACCTGCGATTGCTGTCAGACCTTTTTCATTATATCTACTCCAGATCGTATTTTTTCCGGATTTCCGGTAAGCTCTCACTGTGTAAGTATAGCTTACTCCGGTACTTACTTTTGTATCGGTAAACGTAACATTTTTGCTTCCTGTGAGGGTTTTTACTGCTTTCCATCCGCTGTTTCCGGTCTTGCGGTATACCCGGTATCCGGCAACTCCTTTTACCTGTTTCCAGCTGAAAATAATCTTATTCCTGCCGGAGATCTTAATAGAAGACATAGCCGGCGTTGCTACGTTTATCGCCGCCTGTACTTCTGTCGCACTGATCAACTCCGGAACCGCAGCTGGTGCCGCCGTTGCAAGCATAAAACCTGTCAAAATGCCACATAAAGCTTTT
This sequence comes from Blautia sp. MB18-30, assembly GCF_023669475.1. Lineage (NCBI taxonomy): Bacteria > Bacillati > Bacillota > Clostridia > Lachnospirales > Lachnospiraceae > Blautia > Blautia sp. MB18-30. The sequence continues at coordinate 24,658 of NZ_JAMOYY010000041.1, forward strand.
TTCCAATTTCTTCTCATACGCTTTTTTCCTTTCTGCTTTGTGGTATATCTGGATTCCCTAACAAATATAGTATACATTATAAAAATTATTCCTGCTATGATATTTTTCGCCGAATCAGGGCTTTCGGTGAAATTCGGCAGTTTCTACAATGGCTTGACACTCCCCTCAACTAAAGCAGGGGGATTCTTGCTTCTCCCACTACTGCATTGGCAAACACCTTACGGTACTGCAATGTCTTACACAGTGTCCACAAGCTATATTTATACTGTTCCCGTATGCCCTACGGTACAGTTTTT
>NZ_JAMOYY010000042.1:0-24470 GCF_023669475.1 Blautia sp. MB18-30
CAAGTTTTTATTTCGTTGACAGAATAACCTTTTAAGATATATAATATTTTTATTACATCTGTAAGATTTGGAGGAATATCACATGAGCAATCTGCCTCAAATTTCAGAAGCTGAATTTGAAGTTATGAAAATCGTTTGGAAATACGCACCAATCAGCACCAATGAAATTACTGAAAAATTAACACAAATTTCCAGTTGGAGTCCTAAAACAATTCAGACATTGATTAAACGTCTCGTTTCTAAAAAAGCACTAACCTATGAAAAACAAAGCCGGGTTTTTGTCTATACTCCATTGGTCAAGGAAGACGAATATATTCGGCAAGAAAGTAATTCTTTTTTAAAGCGATATTATAATGGTAATATCACTTCTATGCTTGCCTCTTACATTGAGGATGATAAATTGTCTGAAGAAGACATTGCCAGCTTACGGAATCTTCTTTCCAATCATTAACCATGGGAGGAGCATATTTTGATATATTTTAGTTTTCGATTTTTACTCTGTAATGCCATCATTTGTATTTTTTTAGGTAGTTTACTGGGATTAAAAAATTTATTGCAAAGGCAATTATCCGCACGTATGCAATATAATCTTTCGATTATATTTCTTGCCGTTCTAATTGTTCCCTTTTTACCGATAAACTCTGCCCCATCTTCTATATCGTGGAGACATTTGCTGACAGCCAGTTCAAGTACCAATGGTGACATTCAAACCACTTTTCTTTCTGGTAATGGTTATAATTTGGATAAAATAAATGATTTTGCTGTCTCTGTCAGCACCCAAATACCAACTTTTATTCACACATTACTTGTATTTTTCTGGAGTATCGGTATATTCATAATGTTTTTTCTTCTCTACCGCTCAGTAAAACAAGTAAAAGCCTTACATAGTTCTGCTTTACCTCTTCAAAATGAAGAACTCAACGCTCTTTATATAGAATGTTTAAACGAAGTGAACAGCAAGCATACCATTCCGATTTATAGTACAGCATTTTTGAAATCTCCTGTTTTGGCTGGTTTCCTGCATCCTCGCATTTATCTTCCAATTCACTTGATTTCAGATTTTAACGCTGGAACTATAAGCGCAACTGATATTCGCTATATGCTTCTTCATGAACTGCAGCACTACAAGCATAAAGATATTCTAATTGGATATTTGATAAATACAGTAAATGTTTTCTACTGGTTCAATCCCCTAATCTGGTATTTTCTAAAAAGAATACGACAGGAACGGGAACTTGCCTGCGACAGTGCTGTATTACAATTATTGAAAGAAACAGAATACAAGTCATATGGAAATACACTGATTAACTTTGCCGAAACAATAGCTCTGTCTCCATTCCCTCTTACTATGGGAATTAGTGGAAATATAAAACAGTTAAAAGGACGCATTTTAAATATTGCATCATTCCACCAACCTACTTTTAAACAAAAAATTCGTGGATATCTTATATGCATATTCGTCTCTACTATCATCATTGGATGCATTCCCATACTTTCTGTTTATGCTTCTGATCAGACTGGGTATCATTTTGACACAACCGAAAAGAATATTACTCAGCTAAATCTTTCTTCCAATTTTGGGGACTACACTGGAAGTTTTGTTTTATATGATCAGTCTGCTGATAAATGGAATATTTATAATATGGAGCATGCTTTCACACGTGTATCACCGAATTCGACTTATAAAATATATGATGCATTACTTGGCTTGGAATCTGGAATTATTACACCAGAACATTCCACTTTCACATGGAATGGAGAACCATATCCTTTTAATTCATGGGAAGCCGATCAAGATTTAACCTCGGCTATACATAATTCCGTAAACTGGTATTTTCAGGCAATTGATTCACAGGCAGGTTTTGAAGCCGTAAGAACATTTTTACAGACAATAAACTATGGGAATCAGAATACTGGAACAAATCTAAATCTCTATTGGACAGATTTCTCTCTGAAGATATCACCCATAGAACAGGTGGAATTGTTACAGGATTTCTATCAAAATAATTTTCATTTTGACAGTAAAAATATCCAGGCAGTAAAAAAAGCCCTGCTGCTTTCCACTAATTCTTCCGGTTCTCTTTACGGGAAAACAGGAACCGGGCGTGTCAATGGTAAAGATGTCAATGGCTGGTTTATCGGATACATTGAAACAGCGAATAATACTTACTACTTCGCAACAAATATTCAATCCTCTTCTGGTGCAACTGGAAGTCAGGCTACCGAAATAACAGAATCTGTACTTTCTAATCTTGGTATTTGGAAATAAATAAAGAGAACTGATAGCATAATTTCCCGTTATCAGTTCTCTTTATTTCATTCTTCTCTACTGATCAATTCTGCAAATTACCTAACCGGTACTGATACCTCGGTATATTATCAATACCATTATCTAAAATCCTGTTTCCAACATACTGAATCGTTCCATCATCCTGAATTTTCATCGTAAGTTCGTGTGTAATAACAACATCATTACATACAACAGAATCACATACTGCATGAATTGTCAAAACAATGGTTCCATCTTCATTGTTCCTGACTTCTGTTACTTCCGGTAAAGACAAGCCAAAATGTGTTGGTGAATAATTACCACATCCCAATCGTTCCCAGATAAACATATTACTTTGTTCATCGTAGACCGCCCATTCTTTCAATTCTTCTTTTGTAACTGGAAGATATGTCATAATTACATTTTCGAACTCTTCTGCTGGAATTCCCACAACCTCTTTTTCTGCAGTAAATTTTTCTCCATATTTCATTTGATAAAAATATTCATAAAGTCCATTATAATCCAACCCCTGCATATCCTCCGCATTCCAGTTTGAACATAACAGATTGTTTCCCTGATAGCCGAACGTACTCACATATTTTTTTGAATATTCCCGACACTCCTCACTCAAAGGCTTTACCCGGATAATACAACTTCCATCTACAATCTCTGTCACTTCCGGTGGTTCAGGTACGCATAATTCATAACAGAAATTCCCATTTTCAGTATATGCCCATTCTTTTATTTTTGATAGCGATATGTATGTAAGTACAGGCTCTGTATCCTCACTCCAGATCATTTTTGCGGACATCACACTCATTTCTTTTCCATCATAACTATATTCTTTTCTGGTAATTCCACCATCTGTATCTGCTTCATATAAAATTACACTTCCTTTTTCTTCTTGTTCTGCAGATTTTAAAAATTGTTCCATCTTCTGATAATTATCCATAACAGAATAATGATCGGAACCAATGACCGGATTCCCATTTTGTTTGATAATTTCTTTCATCCGATTCATCATTTGCTCAGCAGTGTTCTGATCTGCTTCTTGTATTCCATTATATTCAGAATAAATGTCTCGGACAATGCCCATAATTTCTTCACAATCGTTCACAACTTCCTTTTTCTTGTCTTCATCAATTGGTAGATTATATCCCTTATCCGGATTTTCCATGGTAGTGTTTTTCTGATTCTTCTCATTTTTTACATCTGTGCTGTTTAACGATATCTTACTTTCACAGGAAGTCAGAATCATTCCTATACAAAGTACTAACAAAATACTTTTTCTTTTCATATTGCCCCCTAATTATTACTGTAATTCTCTTCCCACTCTTCTTCTGTTAACCTTGGCATATACCACCCTGCATTTGCATTTTGATCTGACCTGATTACCTTATTTGATAAATACTGGAAACTTCCGTCTTCCATAGGTTTTATCATCAATTCACTTGTGATTGCCTGATCTAACATTCTGATTTCCCATACTGCTTCTATCGTAAGTTTTAATGTTCCATCTTGTAATTTTTCATATGAGATAACTTCCGGATATGGCTCATATGGGAATTCACAATCATATAACCCCCGCGGTCTGTATCTAAAAGTTTTATTATCAGAGTTATAAAAAGTTCCCTTTTCAATCTCGGTATTACTAAATGGTAAATAAGTCTTTATAACCTCTTCAAACTCATCTTCTGGAACTTCATATTCTGCTCCACCATAATTTGCTTCATATGGAACATGCTTTCCATATTTCATATAATACATTTTTTCATAAAGATCATAAAAATCAAGTTCCGTATAATTCTGGTTATCCCAATTTGTAATCAACAGATTATTAAGTGCATACCCCAACGGCATAACATATTTTCGATTCAATTCCCGGCATGTTTTATCTAATGGCTGCACTCTGAATCCAGTTTCACCCGGTGCTCCATCAAATCCCGGTGGGTGATATTCCTCCAGAAACAAGTATCCTTTTTCTGTATATTTCCACTCATATGCTTCATATTCATCATAATAATTAGCCTGTGGACTATTATCTTTCCATTTAACCTGACATAATCGAACATTTATCTTTCCATTCATTGAATCTAAATGATATTGTATAATTTCCCCTTCATCAAATACAACAACAATATCTACTGCTGCCTGTTCTTCTTTCTCCGCTGTTTTGCAAAAATTTTCTACTTTTTCACGATTGACCATATCAATCTGATTATCACAATCTACTGCCACATATCCTTTTTCTTCCAGACAATTGATAATTTTTCTTTTCACCTTTAATGTATTTAACTCCGACTTCTCCTTCATATAAACAGACCGAAAAGTTTGTGCTGTTTTTTTTACTTCTGCATTCATTTCAGATTCTACGGTTTCTTTCTTTTCTTCTTTTTCCGTAATTCGATTTTGTCCGCACCCTGTAAAAACAATAAGAACTATCAATATCATCGCAAATATCTTACATATGTAATAATTCCCCATAAAAATTTTTTTATCCTTCAAAATACTCATCCAATACTGTTGCATCTTTTTTAACAACATAACCACTTCCACCGATTCCTTTCTTCTAATTTTTTTGTTCCTTAAATCTTACGCTTGTAATATTTAAAAATCAAGTCTATTTTCAGGAATTGTATACTCCAGATTCACCATCTTTATGTGCGATATATCCTATTTTATTACCATCCTCTATATCTTCTCCATTTTTGTTACCCTGTCATTTTAAAGAACATCCTTACTTACACTGTTACATATTTTTCCGCTTCTTCTTTGCACTTCAACGTATTTCCATGCCCAATTACATATTCCATACATTCTTTTCCCTGCTCTTCTTTTCCGATTCGGTAGTAACATACTCCCAGCAGGAATCTGCGTGTAACCTCATAATAAGGCAACTTTTCCGTATCATTTTCCAGTAATCTTACTGCTGCCTCATCTTCACCTTTCAGCATCAAATTTTTTGCCATAAACAGTGGATTCTTTTGAAATACTTTCCCTGCTTTTTCTAATGTAGCCGAATAACCTGCCGCATCTTTCTCCTGATATTTCTTCGACAGTTCGAGATTCGTCATGACCTGCTGCCAGGAACGTCCCTCTCTTTTTCCTTCCCATTCATTCTTTATATACTCTTCTGCCTTCTGCAACTGCCCATTTATGATCAGTGCAACTACATATTTAGACTCAGCTATCAGCATGACACTTTTTTGAAATCCATGATAATCCAAGCTCTTTCCGTACTTTATCAACTCTTCCAGCATTTCTGAATATTTTTCTGCATCACATTGCTGTGACAGAATCCGGTCAATTTTTGAAAAATCTCTGAAAATGTCCCTGATTAAAATGAATATACCTGCAATCAGATCAACCACCACGCAAATCCACAGAAGCCAGGGATCTGTCGTGACCCAGCCCGGCTGCTTCACATCGAAAAAGAGTACTGTCTCCTGATGCGGGAACGGATTTCCTTTGAAAATACTCACTACACAGATCAATGCTGCATAAATCAACAGCACATTCCGTATCATCCTGATGCGTCCATTTTTCTGCTTTTCATAAATCTTTTTTATCTGCTCTTCCATTTTCTCTACCTCGCTGTCACACTATTTTTGTACCTACAACATAATTATACATAATTTCTGCTGTTATTGAAATCTTCTCTTGCTGTCTCCTGCTTTCCGGGAGTATAAGCTGCCAGCAGAGTTTTATGGCACTCGGACAGGCAAAGATCAGTCTGCTTCTTGCATGCCTGCGAAAACTGATCCTGCTGATCCCTCTGATCTTTATCCTGCCGCTCTTTTTATCTGATAAGGTATTTGCAGTTTTCCTTGCAGAACCAGTCAGTGATATCCTGGCGGCTGCCATTACAACCATAACCTTCTTAAGCCACTTTAATGGAATATTGAACCAGAAAGACCTCGCCTGCTGCAAAATTTTCACCAATACAGACTGATGCAATCAATGCCAGTGATACCAGTACATCTGATTGCCTGAACCTGTCCGATTATTTTCTTCAGTCTTCGGTGCAGATTATCTGCATCCATACATTGTCTCATCTTCCCATCTCCTTATCACCAGAAATATTAATATTGTAGCGAATCTCTGTTCGGTTGTACAATATCAACTGCTGCCTGTTCTTCTTTCTCCGCTGTTTTGCAAAAATTTTCTACTTTTTCACGATTGACCATATCAATCTGATTATCACAATCTACTGCCACATATCCTTTCTCTTCCAGACAATTGATAATTTTTCTTTTCGCCTTTAATGTATTTAACTCCGACTTCTCCTTCATATAAACAGACCGAAAAGTTTGCGCTGTTTTTTTTACTTCTGCATTCATTTCAGATTCTACGGTTTCTTTCTTTTCTTCTTTTTCCGTAATTCGATTTTGGCCGCATCCTGTAAAAACAATAAGAACTATCAATATCATCGCAATTTTCTTACATATGTAATAATTCCCCGTAAAAATTTTTTTATTTTTCAAAATATTCCTCCAATACGGTTGCATCCTTTTTAACAACATAACCACTTCCACCGATTCCTTTCACATTCTCAACCATACTGATAAGAAGAATTGGTTTGTCCACGCTTTTATCTGCCGTAAACACCGAAAACCACCCGATTTCTTTGCCAGAAGTATCTTCTTTCGTTGCCTTCAACTCGGCTGTCCCTGTTTTTCCAGCCAGCAAAATATCGTCACGATGTGCAGCATATCCGGTTCCTTCCGGATCATTTACAACACCTTCCACCCCTTGCATAATTTCTTCTACATTTTCTTTGCTAAACGCATTTTCTATCCATGTTTCACCAGATGCTTCTTCTTTGTATTTCAAATACGGTTTTATCATATTCCCTTCATTTAAAAATGAAGTATAAATACTTGCCAGATGTAATGGATTTACAAGAATCTGCCCTTGCCCATAACCACTATCTGCCAATTGTATTTCTGTTTCTATTTTATCTGTATTGGAATATGTTGATTCCTGCATCGCAATCTCAAACGGCATATTCTGATTAAATCCTATTTCATTTAAAGTATTCATAAAATTCTCACTACCAATTTTAAGAGCTGCCTTTGCAAAATAAATATTATCAGAATAGATAATTGCATTTTTCATAATAACCGGTTCATATTCATGAAGTGTTGTCACTTGATAAGATCCCCAAGACGAATCTTTCTGCCATGCCAAACCTTCATTTCCAAAATCTTCTTTTGGATCTATGCTTCCCGTTTTCAACCCAATTCCTGCCACAACTGGTTTAAATGTTGAGCCAGGACACCATACTTGACGGAAACGATTATATAATGGTTTCTTTTCATCTTCGTTTAATGATGTCCATTTCTCTGATGATATGCCCCGTATAAATTCATTATTATCATAAGATGGGGTACTTACCAAAGCCAATACTTCTCCCGTATAAGGATTCATTGCGACAGAACACCCCGGATCTTCTTTAAACTGCTCGTATAATGATTTTTGCAAATCGGAATCTATCGTTAATCTTATATCCATACCATCTTCTTTAAAAATACTTGCAAGAACCTCTTTTACTTCCCCATCACTATCCAAAATCTTTATATCACAACCATCTTTTCCTTTTAATTGCTTTTCGTATAACTTTTCCACCCCAGATCTTCCGATTACACTTTCTGCTGAATATCCTTCTCCTGGATGATTTTCCAAATCTTCTGCTGTTACAGACTGTACATAACCTATTAAATGAGCTGCTGCCTCCCCTAACTCATAGGTTCTAACTTCCACATCTGATAGCATAACCCCTGGAATTTCCAAAAGTTTATTCTGACAATCCTGCTCCTCAAGTGTCTTTTCTTCTGGCTGTATTTTCATTAAATCTATTTCTTCTACTTTCGGAATAGTTTCAATTGGTACAAAAGAATCTTCTTTTACCCACTTTGCTGTGAGTTTGTTATTTATTGTTTCTACATCTATCTCTAATAACTCCGCTATTTTTTCAATAGATACATTCCTGTCTTCCAGCTTTCCCGGTATAATGCCAACTGATGTTGCTACTCCTTTTCCTGCAAGCATTTTACCATCTCGGTCTAATATTTCTCCTCTCTCCGCTTTTGATGTAGTAACACTTATTTTATCATCACTCTCTAAATCTGGAAAAATCAGGCTATCCTGCCATACTAATTTATATCCCTGTTTCGTCTTCTTCAGTTCCGCCATATTGTCAAATTGTATTGTTCCGGCAATTGTATTACATGATGTTTCATACGAAAGCGTAACTGTATCTGCTTTTTTCTCTTTCACAGCTATATGACTGATTTTAATGTCACTGACCTCTATTCCTTCGTATATCTTAGAATTTCGTTGTATGTATTCTTCTTTTGTCAGATAAACTTTTTCATCTGAATCTATCATAGTATACATTACTTCATATTCCTTTTTTTCAATATGGTTCATATATTCCACAAGTGTGTCTTCTGGTGATTCCGTTATCGTCCTTTTTAATAAAACACCTCCTGAAACAGCAATTACTGTTATAGCTACTATCAGCCCAAAAATCTTACAAACGTAAGATTTTTGGATATTTTGCTTTTTTCGTCTTCTTTTCATAGATATTCCTTTCTTCTAATTTTTTTGTTTCTTAAATCTTACGCTTGTAATATTTGAAAGTCAAGTCTATTTTCAGGAATTGTATACTCAAGATTCACCATTAGACTATCACACTTTTTCTCCTGCCTTTTAATATGCCGGAACACCATATCCATAAATATTACTACTTCCGATACTGTAACTTCGTCTTGCCACTTTATCTCCACTGTTACCTTCTATGGTATTGACGGTTCCACCACTGACACTCTCTACAATTCCAACATGGTCAATCGTTCCATTATTCCCCCAGTCAAAGAAAATAATATCTCCTACCGCCGGGGTATAACTGGCGTCCCGGAACCTGCCTTTACTTTCAAACCATTTCACACCGTCCGAACAAAGAGAGAATTTTGGAATAGCTCCACTCTGGATATAACCACTCTGGTCTGCACACCATGACACAAAGCAGGCACACCACTCTACTCGGCTTCCAAATCCATACCAACTCCAGTAGGTTGTTCCGCCTTTTCCTTCCTGAGATGCTGCTACCTGAACGATTGCCTGATTACCGATGCCTGTCGGGATTCTTCCAAATGCATAATACTGAAGCACATGCGGTACATACTGCTTGTCCCCATAACTGCTCCACCCCATTCTCTGTGCCATCATATCAGAAAATTCTGCTGCATTTGCAAGGGTATATCCACCTCTGGCTTTCGCCCATTCCAGATATCCATTTCCATAGTTGTAACTTTGCAATGCCAGTTTAATATTTTCCATATCCAGAGGATTTTTTACCCCTGCACGTTCCAGACAGCTTTTTATTTCCTGCACACCACAAGAAATCGAATACTCTGGATCTGTGATTCCATTTGGCTGTCTGGGATATTTTGTATTAAAGCTCCCTTCTGAACACTGCATCGGGTCAAGTCCTCTCCCACCTGATTCCTGCATCATAATGGCTTTGATTAGTTCCACATACTCTCCAATGCCATATTGCTTTGCATACTGACGGATTAGTGGTTCGTATGCTTCTACTTCTGCACTAACCGAAGAAACCGTACTGGAATTATCCCCACCTGTCATGCATAGAAATCCACCAAATAAAATGACGATAATCAAAATCATAACCGCAATCCAACCGCCTGCAGTCAATGCACTCAGTAATGCTTTTGTAGCTTCAATCAACGCTTTTATCGCATGTGTTACCGCTTTTGCTGTCTTTTTCACTGCAATCGTGGTATCTCGTGCTGTCTGTCTTGCTGTCTGCACTGCTTTTTCTGCCTTTTTCATGGAATAATGCATTGCCTGGACATAAGCATTTGCTGTCTGCTCCGATGTTTTGATACTGGTCTTTGCCGTTTGTTCTGCAGTCTTGACCGCTTTTTCAGAAGTCTTGATAATACCTTTTCCGGTATTCTTTACAACCTGTTCCGATGCTCTCCCGGTCTTGATGGTTCTTTTATCCCGTTCAATGGTCTTGATTTTTTTGACAGCAAGTTCTTTTCCCTGCTTCTGTGCCGTTTCTCCGCCTGAAGACGGTACTGGTCGGATTTGTTCTTTCGGCTGGTAAACTGTTTCTTCGACAGGCGAAGAAACAGAAGTTTTCTCTTTCCTCCGTTCAATAATCTTTCCTGCCTGTCTGCGTACCTGATGCCCTGTTTCGTGAAAAATGTGGTCAGCATACTCGCTGGCCACATCTTCTGCATAACCTACCGGATTATTCTCTCTATCACTGGATTTCTCCGTCGATTGCATGACAGTTTCTTTTGTTCTGACATAAGACTGCTTAATATGGTCTGTCACTGTAACCGTCTTATCTAATACTTTAATATCCTTATGGACTTGGCGTGTTTTTATCTTACGATCCATCGCTTTCCTCCATTTGAATTTTTATCTAGCGTTCATGATTGGTTTCTTTTTTGCTCACCTGTGGCAACTCCCGACAGTATTCCGGGTACTTTATGCGGATTGCTTCATAGAAATATGGTGCATAACCACAATCAAACATCTCGTATGGAGTAGACAAACTTTCTTCTCCCTTCTCCACATATCCATTCCATAAGTTAAAAGCCAGTCTCGTCAATCGTGCCGATCCGCCTGTTTGCCACCCTTCATGCAGTGCTTCCGGTTTAATCAAACGCTCCTTAAAATCAAACATGCGATCAACATGATTTCTGGTATCTTCAGAAATTCCCACACAATAAAAAAATGAACTGTAATAACTGTCGTGCTTTCCGCATTTTGCTAACATCTGATAAAAAAACTTTTCGTGTTCCTTTGATGAAAATCTGATTTCTGACATAGTTGCCTCCTTTTCCGGCACTAAAAAAGCGCCACAAATTGTGACGATTTCCAGTGCGTTGCTTTTCATTATTCAAAATATTTTTAGTTTTACATTCTTCCCCGGTTGATACTGTCCTCTCCCGGCTTTGTGGTCATCAGCTTATACAACCTTGTATTGGTCGGGAATCTATTGACGAACGGTACAAGTGAACTTCCGTATTTCACCAAACCGCAACCGGCATCTGCATTTGTGATATATCCCATTTGCTCAGTGGAGATATTCAGAAGTGTTGCCAACTTTGCTCTGTCCGGCTCTGCCTGATTAAGCATCACGATATACTCACTGTTGGAAATCATCGTACTTGCAAGAACAGAATCTAACAGATATTCCACGTTCTGGGTAATTGCTGTCGGAAATGCATTACGCTTACGAAATCTTCGCCATGCAGAGTTAAAAAATGCTCCGGAATACTCATTTTCAAATACTACATGAAACTCGTCTAAGAAAATATGAGTTCGCTTTCCCTGTTTCCAGTTCTCTGTTACCCGGTTCAGCATTGCATCAGTAATAACCAGAAGTCCCATGGTCTTTAGCTGCTTTCCTAAATCCAGAATGTCGTATACCATGATACGGTTATTCACATCAACATTACTTTCATGTGCAAATGCGTCCAGACTTCCATTTGTAAATAATTCTGATACCAGTGCCAAATCCTGTGCTTCCGGTTCTTCCTGTTCCAGAAACTTTTCACGCAACACCCGTAAAGTCGGCACTGCTCCGCCATGCTGATATTCCTCATAGACCTCCCCTACACATCGGTCAATAATGGAACGTTCCTTCGCATTGATCCCTTTTTTATCCAACTGCTCAAACAAAGATAAGATAAACTGTGACTTCTCAATTACCGGATCACCGCCATCTCCATATCCGTCTACCATATCCATTGCATTGATATGGTCCCTGCTTCCTGCAGCAATGCGAACCACTTCTCCGCCCATTGCTTCAACTAATGATGCATACTCTCGCTCTGGATCACAAATCAGAATATCGTCCTGCGTTGCCAGTGCCAGGAATACAATCTGCATTTTTGCATTAAAGGATTTTCCACTTCCCGGCACACCTAAAAGGAATGAGTTCGGGTTCAGGAGTTTTTCTTTATTGCACATGATTAAGTTATGAGAGATTGCATTTTCTCCACAATAGATGCCGCCTGCGTCCATAATCTCCTGCACCCGGAATGGCATCAACACTGCCACGCTCTCCGATGTCAGCGTGCGGACTGCCGGAATCTTTCGGTGTCCGATGGGAAGTGCTGTATTTAGTCCGTCCATTTGCTGAAATTTCAAAACTGAAAACTGGCATAACTTTTTCCGTCCAATGGTCAGAAGTGTTTCCGTATCTGCGTCAAGCTGCTTTTTCGATTCTGCAGTATGCACCATAGTCAGTACACCGAACATCATACGCTGGTCACGTGTAGTCAGATCGTCCATGAACTCTTTACTTTCTTTTCTCTGCTGTTCCAAGTCATAAGGAATCACTGCGGAAAAGTTATTGTTGGCATTCTGCCGTCTCTGCCAGTTTGTGATATTTGTCTCCACACCAAGCAGACGTTTTTCCACTTCCTGCACTGCTTCATCAGTAGGAACAGGAATCACATCAATGCTCAACATCAGATTTCGATTCATGTCGGTCAGTTCTGCTATCATATCGTCTTTAATGTAAGAAGCATACTCCCGAAGAAAGAGTACCCTTCCGTAACGCTCTCCCATGCGGAAATAATCTTTTTCAAACTCAAAAGTATCCGGGCAGATATAATCTTTGAAGCTGTGTCCTTTTCTCATATTCTCCTGAATATCAAAATGGAAACCAGATTCTTCTCCTGTACGGTAAAAATCATGCAGAATCCGTAACTTATCTTCTCCATTTACCTCTGCACATTTGGAGCCAAGTCTTGCCAAATGACTGTTCAGCTCTGTTGTCACTCGTGCAAAATACGTTCTCGCTTCTTCGATCGTTTTCTTATAGCAGGATACTGTCACATATTTTTCCTGCACCATGCTGTTGGAACTGGTTGCCTTATCTAAAAGCATGTTGTTATACTCTTTCCGGTATAAATCCAATCCGTCCTCCTGCATCGGAATCAGAATTGCTTTTTCAAAATCCACTTTATTCAAGCGGCGATTATTGATCGTTATTTTTGTTGTTCCACCGCAATCGAACGAATTTAATAAATCCATATATTCCAGGAACATGGTTTCCTTATCTACTTTGCTTGCCACCGCATAGTTGATATCCGTAAATTTATAAGTACGTGCAAATTTATTTCTCCCGATTTTAAATATCCCGTCAGACCAGATGGTCTCGATGGGAATTACCTGCTGTACGCTTCTTGGAATTACAAATTTTTCTTTATCCTGCTTGAAGATATTACTCAGCGTTTTTATCATTTTTCTTGCGTCCCTCCTTCTTCAGACTTTCTTTCTCATATTTTTTAATGACTGGTTCTACTGCATCAAAATAAAGATTTTCTGACCGGAACACCAGTTTTTTCGGCATCAGGATTTCCGATTTAATCCATGCCCAGATAAACTGCTCCGCTGTCATTCCATGATATTTTACAAACCCGAACACTACACATGGAGCAGCTCCCAGTACACAAATCCAACTCACTGTTTCCATACTCATGTATGGGTGAAGCAAAAAATAAAGCCCAACGGCAATCCCGCAGGCTAATCCTGAAAAGATAAACTGTCTTAGGGACAATCCGAAAAAGATTGCTTCCGTGTAATCCCTGATTTCCTTGTTAATTTTTACTTCCAAAACGATACACCTCCAAATCGCACATTTGTTATATTTTTCCTGTTCTGTTACACTTTGGGTAAATGAAAGGGGGACTGACCTATGCCAATCACTGTTATGATTTCACTTATTGTTACCGTTGCTCTATTCCTGATTTCTCTGCTGTTTCGGATTGCTGCCAGATTAAATCTGACCTTACCACTGTTATACTTCCTTGCTGTTTCCACGATTCTGAATCCATGGGCAGCAAGCCATGCGAAACTTGCATTTGCAATCCTCTATCTGCTGACTGCCTTTTCTGTTCTCAGTTGGATTTCTGCTCTGCGACGCAAGTGGCAGGAACATCAATATTACAAAGCTATGAAAGACGATATGTCCTTCCAGATTTCTCGTGCCAGACAAAGAGGGATCCCTTTAGATTCTGTTCATTTCGATTCTCATGGAAATATGCGGTATAACAATAGCGGAGATATTGTAGAATGATTTTTAAGGACGCTTTCGGGCGTCCTTTTTACAATCCCATCATTTCCCGTACTACTCGGTCTGACATTTTCACTGCCCCGACCAGTACAAGCATATTGAAAATCAATTCTCCAATATAGCTCCACACCATAGTCACTGCAGCTGCGTCCGAATCGACTACTGGCGGTGATGATGCAAACAATGAAAATATAATGCAGGCAAGCACCACGATTGCTCCCTCCAAACACACTGCTGCATAGGATTTCAAGAAACTTCTTCCAATATTTTGGCTCGGCTCTCCTGCAAAGGAAGATAACGGAATCGGTGCAATTGCTGTATATAGGTATAATCGAAAAAATCTTCCATATACACTCATAATCATAATGAAGCTCAGAACTGTAATAAAAAGTCCACCGATCAACGTCACCGCCCATAGAGGAATACTTTCAAAAAATCCACAATCTTCTACAGCTTCTATGATTTCGTCCGGTAAAACGGTATCTTCCGTACTTCCAAATCCTGCGGTCTGCATAATCGTACTGGTCACTCCTTGTATGATGTTAAATAATGCCATCATCAGCTCCAGTCCATACGTGACTACGCCTTTTGCAATCGCAAAACGGATAAAAATTTTCAATGCATGTTCCGGTCTTTTTACCTCTGTAAAACTTCCACAAGTCTTGACCACTCCGACTACAAAGAAAAGCACTAACAAAGCATAGCCGATTGCCTGCAACGCTCCATGAATCTGCACAATCACCTGCCAGATACCGCCACCCTTAAAGTTTTCCGGTGACTGTGTGAGTATCTGCCAGATTTCCGCAAGTTTACTGTTCCAGGTATCCAAAGCATTTTGCAAGTTCTGTACTACCCAGTTATCTGACACGTTCTAAACACCTCCTGTCTTAGCTTGGGCGGTGCGGCTCCTTTCGGGCCTGCACCGTCCCATTTTCTTTTTCTTGTTTTCTATTCTTCTTAACCAGTAATCAGATTCAGGATTTCTTTTGCAAATGTAATAATGACACCGCCTGCAAGTGTCAGGAATCCATTCGCTCTCTGGCTTGGATCATGAGATTTCAGTGATAAACCGACCTGCACAATTCCAAATCCCAACAAAATCATTCCGATGGCACGAATCAGTCCAAAAATAAACGTGGACAGATTATTGATAACGGTCAGTGGATCGTCTGCTGCAAATACGGTACTTGCTCCTGCTGTCATAATCAGTACCATTGCCATATACACTGCCATGGCACATTTCATTTTTGCTGTCATTAGCAGCTTTTTCGTTACTTTTGTTGTTTCTTTCTTCTCCTGCTTCTTTCGCATATCTAATTTCATTTTTTGATTGCCTCCTATATATTTTTCTTGGATTTACACATATTTCTGGATAATTTCTTCCAGATCTTCATCAGATAATAATTCGTAATCTTCCGATTCCAGTGCATCGTCTGTGAGTTCTCCTTCTAAGCTGTCTCCCAGTGAGATACTTGCCACTGCCCGGTCAACTGCTCCATGCAGATATGGCTTTCCATTTCCATCTGTCGTAAACCCTACATCGGGGTGCTTTAAAATATCAAATTTCTCGTCTAAAATTGGTCTTTCTCCACGAATAAAAAGAATCGCATATCGGTTATCTAACATGCGAACTTCATCGGGTGTCATCAGCTCCCGCCCTGTATTCTGATAATTGGTGGAATAATTCCCGGAATGTCCCGTTGACTTTCCATAGGTGTTCGTGTCAATCGTTGCCTTTCCCAGAAGTTCGCTGACATATTTATGCGTCCCCTGCTCGTTGCCACCCAAATATAAAAATTCGTCACAGTTTCCCATAATGCTTTCCCACTGCTTTTCGAACAATGCCTTTAACTGTGCCAGATTCTGCAAAATAATACTGACTGACACTTCTCTGGAACGCATAACGGACAGAATCTTATCGAAGTCATCCGGCAGTGAAACATTTGCAAATTCGTCCATGAGGAAATGCACATGAACCGGAAGTCTCCCTCCATATTTATGATCTGCCAGATAGAACAACTGCTGAAATAACTGGGTATACAAAATCGACACCAGAAAGTTATAACTGGTGTCGTTGTCCGGGATTAACGCAAATAAAGCCACTTTTCGCTCTCCCAGTGATGGCAGGTCTAAATCGTCCGTTGCGGTCAGTGCTGCCAGACTGGATAAGTTGAATTTCTCAAGTCTTGCGGCTAATGTGATTTGAATGGATTTTAATGTCTTGGCACTACCAGAGTGGTAATCTTTGTAATACTTTACTGCGATATGTTCCGGGTTCTTCATTTCCAACCGTTCAAACAATTCATCAAGCGGTGACTGGTACTGGTCATCGTCCTCTCTGACTTCTCCGGCACGTAACATTTCCATTACCATCGGGAAATTCTGCTCCTCCTCTGGTGCTTCATACCGTAAATAAAAAATCAATGCCAACAGCAACATGGAAGCTGCGGTATCCCAGAACGGATCATTGGACTGACTGCCTTTTGGTGTAGTTGCTTTGAACAGGTTCGTTACCAGTCTCTGCACATCGTTATCGTCCTTCAGATATACAAATGGGTTATAGCAATGGCTCTTTTCCATGTTGATCAGGTCAAGCACTCTTACTTCATAACCTTTTTCTTCCAGAAGATACCCGGTATCCCGCAAGTTCTCTCCTTTTGGATCAAGCACCACAAAAGAGGTATTCGCCTGCATCAGATTCGGTTTCGCAAAAAATCTGGTCTTTCCTGAACCAGAACCACCAATCACAACCGTCAATACATTTCGCAAATGCTTTCTCATGTTATAACTGATCTGCACATGCATGGTCAAAAGCTTATTTTTTGTAAATCGCTTCTCCCTGTATCTGCGGTTGATTTTCTTCACATTTCCCCATTTTGCAGAGCCATGTTCTTCACCTCGTCGGTAATGTTTTCTGGTAGAAAGATAAATCCCGATTCCCATACCGTAAGACAGCAAAAAAATAAGGACAGTTTTTACACTGTCCCCACATAACTGAATCGAAAACGGGTGGTTCATTGCTTTAGGAACTCCTTCCAGAATTCCCATAAGACCAGACGAAAGATAAGGTGCGACAAGTAACGCAAACCAGATAACTGGGATAATTCCAATTACCGCCAGTATCAGACTACTCTGCTCATCATCGTTCTTCATGGCTTCTGCGCCCTCGCTTTTCCTTCTCCGGCGGCACTTCAATCTTCTCAATGACTTTCATCAGGACATCATCGACAAGCTCCGTATCTTTTCCCTCTTTCAGCATCTGATTCCGCTTGTCCTTCAGGGAATGGAACACTACGCCACTCTCATATTTATCCAGTTCTAACGTAATCGTATCACTGCTCATTTTGTTTTCTCCTTTCCCGGATGTTCTTAGCGTGCCATACCACGGTCATGCTCCTGTGTTTTCTGTTCGCCTGTTTTTGCTTCAGATTCTTTCTGACCATTCTCTGCTCTTCCCTGCTGACGCTGGTTCAGATTTTTATCCTGTTCCAACACTTTCGCCATTCTTCCGGAAATTGCATTGGCTGCATCTCTCGCTTTGGAAAGTTCTCCTCTTACCTCCTGCGGTTCCATATTTTCAAAAAACTCCGGTGCATGGGTAAAATCAAACTGGCTGATATCCATTCCATACTTTTTAGACAACATATAGGACGCACAATATGCGTGGAACGCATCTTCACTCCTGTCATAGTCCGGATTGCCTCCTGCATATCCTGCAAATACCAGTTCCGACACAAGGCTCTGAAAAATTTCCTGTGCGTCCATGCCCTTTCTTACATAGATGCATTTTTCTTCCGGTTCAAAATATGCCCCCTTTTCATCAGGCATCTGATCAGGCTCTGCTGCAACAATATTTGCCGGAGGATTGCTCACTAATGCCCGGATCAGGCTTCTCTCATCATACTGATTTTCTTTTGCCGTCTTATCCGTCATCGTTGTCTGGGAAATATCATACAACTTTTTCGCATTGTAATACGTTCCTATCGAACCGTCTTCACGTTCATAAGTCTTTCCCGGCTCCATGATTAAAATTGGATTTTGACGCTCCATACGTTTTACATAAGTTCCATGGTCTCTCCAATATCCATAATCCCCTAATCTCTGTGCATCTGGTCTCTGTGCAAGAATCAGAAGTGCATTATTTGCCGTATAACGGTCAAAGGTACTCTGCACGTCCAGATATTTCTGGAACATCTGACCGTCTGTCGCTACCTGTGCGGTTACCTGTTCTGACAACTCATAGCAACGATTCCGGTTATTCTTACTCTCTGCGATAAATGCCTGTACCTTATCGTCCTGTGGTACGGCAGATACATTTAATAAAGAGTCAAAACTGTTATCCATAAAATTTACCTCTCTTTCCCTTTTCTTGGTTTTCGTTTCTGTTGTGGCTGTTGGTGGCGAATCTGATTCCGATCTTTATTGCCCTGATTTCTCACCGGATCATTTCTATGCTCACGCCGCTCCGCTTCTTTCTTCCTTGCATTCTGTATCTCCCGAAGTTCTTTTCTGACCGATGGTTTCTCTGGAGCGTATAACTTAGAAGTACCCTCTGCGGTTTTCTCTTGCTTCTTTGAGGTAGGCTCGGACAGACGGGATTTGGTCGTCTTTGCCAAAGAGGGGTTTTGCTCCTTACCCTCTTTCTTCACCGGCTCTCCAAACAACTCGTCCATAAGCTGATCCTCCTTGGATTTCTGTGGATAATCTTTCTCCGGCTCCGCCTGTCCCTGTTTTTCCTGCTGAGTCTGTACCTTTTCCGGTTTCTTTTCCTGCTTCTCCGATTTTCCGGCTTTCGCTTTTTCTGCACGTGTCCGTTCAATTTCCGTCTTAATCTTCGCCGCTTCTGTAACAGATGCGAACTGGAATCTGTCTACGATACGGTTGATTCTTGGTGCATCTTCTTCCTTTACAATCACATCTACCAGTCCGTCACTGCTTCCTTTAGGATTTCGGACTGCACAATACAACACGCCATATCGTTTTGCTTCCTGCACAAACTGCTTCAGGTCACTTTCTTTCACTGAAAACACCGTCAGTGGTCTACCCGATTTGACCAGTGTCTCAAGTCTTGCCCTGCCTTTTGTCTTTTTCTTCTCTTTTAAGACTGCATACAACATCACTGCCAGATGCTTCGCACCTGTACCGCTGATTTTCAATGCAGCTTCACCGACTTCCAGAGACATTCGTACCACCTGGTCAGCGGCTTCGCCTGATGTGTTCATGGCTTTGTTCCTCCTTCTTCTCTTTTTCTTCCCGCACCATCTTAAATTTTTCTTCAATCACCTTGGAACGTGCGGCAATCCCATCGCAAAGCACCACCTCCTTTCTGAGCGTTCCAATTTCTTCCGTCAGACCTTTGATCTGTTCTTTCAGCTCCTGTATTTCTTCTTCCGGTCTGTTTGCCCGAATCTTATAACGCAAGTGCTTCCGCTCCTCCACACACTGCTCCATTTGTTTCTGCAAACGGTCTTTCAACGAAAAAAGCTGCTCCGCAGTATCAATGTGATAGTGGCAGAGCAGCTTCGTCTCTTTGGAAATGGTATTCAGTTTTAATAAATCTTCCCAGAACAATACATGCACCTGTTTGGTAGACATTAGCGTACGGTTTTTCGGCAGGATTCCCAAAAGATAACAGTAATGCAGATACAGTCCCCGAAGTCCTCCGATTTTTCTTGTCTGCTTGAAGTTGCCGGATACACGAATCCGGTAAGTCTTACGAACTGAAAGTTTCTTCTCGGCAGGTAATTCATTTTCTTCCAGAATCCGAACCCGGATCGCTTCCAGTGAATAATTGTCTCCAAAATTCCTCTTTAACTTCAGACCACGCTCCCGCCCTTCCGGACAAATGGTAATGTCTTTCCCGAATTTAAAAGAATATCCTTTTTCCCGCAAATAAAAAAAGAACTGTTTTTCAGTCCTCGCTTTTCGGATTGCCTTGTCAATATCTGCTTTTACCATGCTGTGATAACTCGGCTTCCCTTGCTGTTCCGCCTGCCATTCGGCATAATGTTTTCCTTTTCCCTGCTCCGGCTTCTGCACAACCGATAGCTGATATTCTTTACATAAACGGTCCGACACTATTCGCATATCCCGGTAATCCTGATTTGTTCTGTGGTATCTTTTCCCGTCAAGAAATGAAATTGCGTTCACTACAAAATGATTGTGCAGATGGTTCGCCTTATCCAAATGGGTTGCGATCAATACCTGATACTGACTGCCCCACAATTCTTCTGCCATCTTCTTTCCAATCTCATGTGCCATTGCCGGACTACATTCTCCCGGTGCAAAAGACTGGTATCCATGAAACGCAACAATTCCGTCCTCCTTTCCAAAACGCTTTTTGACTGCAATCATTTCTTCTCTGGCGGTTGTCGGTGCACAATTAAGTCCCGATACATACTGTTCCATCAGTTCTTCCGATTCTCCGACAACTTCCATTTCCATTGATTTAGATTGTCTCAGTCTGGTCTTTTCTGCATTCACCGCATAGGTAATCACATCATTAAGTCCTTGTAATTGCCCGGTTTCACTTTCTGAAATCAGTTCTTGGCTCGTCTGTTCTTTGGTCTTATCTGGATTTTCCGCATAATTGATTACTTTTCCAATCCAACCTTTGATGCTCCAGATTGATGTCACTGCCATGATTCGTTTTTCTCCGGAAGTATTACTGTTTCTGTAATCTTACGGACCGCTTCATTGAACTTCCACACTTCCTGATCGTAACGCTGCACATCTATCACATTTAACACATGTGCTTTCTGTGCAATCTGATTTAAGTTATTTCCAATCTTATGAAGTTCCCGCATCATGGAATAATAATCTGGTGGCGGTGCGTCTCTTGGAACAACACCGGAAATCAACTGTCTCAGGTACGCTTCTCGGTTCAGTCCGCTTTTCTTTACTTTCTTATCCAATGCCTCGGCTTCCTTTTTGTTCAACCGAAAAAGAATTGCTACATTACGTTTTCTCACCGCTCCATCTCCTTTGCTTACTTTCTGTTTACCTGTAAAATGCACATTGCAATTACACCGACTGCACTTCCGATAAATATTCCTGCAACAAATAAAATCATTTTCTTCATATCTCCTGTTTCTCCATCTTTTAATTTTTAAGGGTTTCAGGGATTCTCCCTGACAAGCTGCCGGAGGACTGACAGACAGGAAATCTGTGTGGCAATCCAAAGGCGTTGCTTGCTGGTATTGTGTATTCTTCTGCCCCGTCTCGTTGCTCCAGGTATCAGAGAATTTACTGTCCGAAAAGCAAATGCTTTTTTATTCTTTCAATTCACACTGCCCGCAGGTTTTGCAAAAATATTCGCACTCTGTACAGCGTGTATTTTCATCAGTTGCCATACATTCTTCACTCGCCGGACAATATTTTTGACAGTTTTCACACTGCTCCGTACAGCTTTCTTCCGATACCTTTTCAGCAATAATTCCAAGCAATCCGTCCTGCTCTTTTTCTTCTTTCACCTGTGTTTCCAGAAAAATCTTCAACAGATCTTCGCTGTCCACATTATCTTCCATCGTTAAAATCAACTCTTTTTTATGAACCAGTGACAAATCGTACTTCACTATTTTCATGTGCTTTTGTCTCCTCTCTTCCTGCTCAACGCTCCCGTAGACGGCTGCTTTTCTGGTTTTTTGCCTTCTCCCGCCTTGTTAATTCAAGCTGTAATCTCAGGCACAACATATCATTACAGTCCTTGCCTTTCGTTGGTGGTTGGTCTTTCACACGATATTTTTCGGGTACAACTGTTTGGATTGCTTTTGTTGCAAGTCTTCCGGTACGGTCATTATCCAAATGTAATACAATCTCTTTTACATCCGAATGTTCCTTCAAAAATCGTGTCAATGCCACTGGGACTTTGCTTCTTTCTATCTCTTTTGCAGGTTGATACACACCCGCCAACGACAATAAATGCTCCGTCCGCCACTCTTTCCCGTCCAATTTCTGCATCGTTGCATAAGATAACAGGTCAATAGCCGATTCAAACACATGCACTTTATCACTCATTTTCTCTGCCGGAATTAAAAAAGAATAATTCTTATCACTTCCATTTGCTTCTCCGATAAAATCTGTATTGATTCCACGAAGTGCTGCATATTGTGGTTTTCCCTGTTGATCCATACCAACAAAAACTGCATTATGATGATATGCACTTTCATAAATCCGTCCAGTCTCTATACAGAATTGAACAATTTCTTCATCAATTCCACGCCCGGTAAGGTAACTGAACACATTTGTGTGATACCGATTTTCTTTTGGTAACAGCAGATGTTTTTCCACTGGAAGCTGCTCGGATACAGAAAGAGGCGGTTGAATATTTGCCTGTCCTGCAAGCAATTCAACCGCCTCCAAAAAGCTGTAATCTTTTACTTTAATCAGATAATCCAGTGCTGACCTGCCACCAATTCCTCTGCTCCACCACATCCATTTACCATTCGATATCTTCAGGCTGTCATGCGTTCTGGTGGTATAGGTGTTACCGGAAAAGTGAACCAACTCATACGGTTCATAATTTTTCAGATAAGTCAACAAGTCCATTCGTTTCACTTCCTGCACAACCTGAGGTGGTACATATGGCATAAGCTCCTCTCCTTTCCTGCCCTGAATTGATATTTTAAATATCCGGGCATAAAAATAGCCAGACGATTCCCCAATTTTGATTCATCTGGCTATGTAAATAGTTTAATTTTAAATTGCGTTAACCCAATCTTTTAATTTTAATTTTATTTTCGTCAGAGATTCATTTCCATCAATATAGGTAATTCCCTTCAAGTCTGATGCCACTTTGGGTTGATCTTTACATACAAAGCATACTCTTTCTTTTCCCAATGCTCCCATAAATAACCCATACTCAAATAATACGTTATCTCTTACTGCATTTGATGTTTCTAAAGACGATTTTGTATTCCAAATTTTATCATCAGCATTAAATATAAAAACAGCCGCTTCAACTCTTTTAGTAATTGCAATCAATGCATCTATCGTACTCGTTCCTGGTATAAATATACCTTTTCCCGTTTCATTCCATAATAACGGCTGTGTATCTAATTCTTCCAACTTTACTGCTATTTCCTCCATAAAATCAGTTGCTTCTGATGAACTTCCCATAAAAATTTCCATTTCTCTTCCCTCCTGTTTTTTTACCATCGGAACAACTTTCCTTTCTATATCCGGTAGTATTTTAAAATCTACACTTTCATCATTTAGTCCAAGCAGTTCTTCCTTATCAATTTCATATAAAATATTTGTATTTTCGTTTATATCACTTATCGAAAATTCTTTGCCACATATTTCACAGTTCACGATATGATCCCGAAGTAATTTTCTTTCATATATTGTACATACTTCACCACAATCACATTTTATTCTGTATTTAAATGTTATCATTCTCTGATCATGAAGTTCCTTTATAAATTCTTGGCATTCATGGTTAGACACTCCTAGCCATTCACTAATTTCGTCTGGATAAATATTCCCTAAACTATTGACCGACCGCGATTTCACAATGCTCTGCAATTTGTTGACTAAGTTTTTCTTCATACTTTTCATATATTTCTAAAGCTGAATTCATATCTCTTTCGTTAAAACGAATACCATACCTTATCAATATTTCCAAATGTTCTGTATTGGAAGCATCAAATTTCAGATTTAGATTTCCTCTCTTTCGTTCCATTGTAACCCATAAAATTTCTATTTGTTTTCTTTCTTCCATCCTATTTTTTAATGCCATAAATGTTTTTGTACAAAAAATAGGTGTTGACGTATTTTCTCCACTTAGTGAAGTTAAGACTTTTTCTTCATCATTAAACTTCACTCTTGCAACAACTGCCTCTAATCCCAAATTCCAAATTTCATCAAAATTTTTATTATAAAAGTAATCACTAATTGCCAAACATTCTAATGCATTTCTTATTTCAGCTTCAAAGTTCATAACTCCCTTGTCTAATAAATAATTACCATTTCCATCTCCATTCACATTTTTAAGAGGTAAGGCATTAACTATCTCTATTTCAAAATCTTTTATATCCTTAACCAAATAATCGATTTTATTATACGCTGGAA
>NZ_JAMOYY010000043.1:0-24295 GCF_023669475.1 Blautia sp. MB18-30
GATGGACGGACCGCTGGTGGACCGGTTGGCTTGCCAAAGCCATGGCCGGGTAGCCAAGTCCGGAAGGGATAAACGCTGAAGGCATCTAAGCGTGAAGCCCCCCTCAAGATGAGATATCCCATTCTTATGAAGTAAACCCCCTTGAAGACGACGAGGTAGATAGGGCAGAGGTGGAAGTGTGGTAACACATGGAGCTGACTGTTACTAATCGGGTGAGGGCTTGACCAACCAGCCGAGGAAGCGGGCAAGGCAGGTAAGGGTCATACGGGAGCAAGCTTGCTTGTGGACGTATGAGCATTAGCTGACTTGAACATTTGCGAAGCAAATGACATCGAACGACGGAGTCGTGAGATGACCCCCGCTGGAGTAGCCTAAAAGAACAGGCGATGCAGCGCAAGCTGCGAGCCCGTGAAAAAAGGCAAATCGGCACGCAGGTTAAATTTGATTCAACAAAAACGATTAACCATCAACAAACACATGTATGTAGTTTTTAAGGTACAAACCTTAATAAATAATCCTCCTTAGCTCAGTCGGTAGAGCATGCGGCTGTTAACCGCAGTGTCGTTGGTTCGAGTCCAACAGGGGGAGTTTTTTTATGCCTGTAAACAGAGTGCTGTTTACAGGCATATTTATATTTTCACATAATATCTGTTTTAACTGAATCGGGCAAGTCTCCTGCGGGATGGCGAATCCTCAATCTGCAGACAAAATCCAGAAATTCAGTTTACTCTCATCATACTCGATCGAGGCTCTTTTTCCTGCAAAAAAATTCTCCAGAACCTGATACATTTCATCAAAATGTCCTTCACATGCACAATTCCCAAGCGGTTCGATCCAACAGGATTGTTTTCCACAAGCATCACGAAGATGAATGCGAAAATGAAGTCCCTGATCTTTAAGTAGTCCATTTAGTTCAATGATATCATTAAAAGAAATACAATACATAAAATCAACCTCCCGTCAAATAATTATTGTGGTTAGAAATATCATAGCAAAGAAAAGAAAAACAGGCAATACAGATGCCGGTTTTCCGACAACAGACTGGAAACTGTTTTCAAATCATGTTAAAATATATACTATAGTAAATTTTGTCAGTTCCCAGACATTTTGGTAATCAGATAAAAAATCATCTGATTCACTTAAGAATAATTATAAGAGAAAGAAGCAGACAGATAAGAATGGAAATATTTGATATCATAGATGAAAACGGAAATCCCACCGGAAAGACCGTAGAACGGAGCATTGCCCATGCAGAGGGAATCCGCCATCGCACTGCGCATATCTGGATCATCCGCCGGAAAAATGGAAGAACAGAGATCCTTCTTCAAAAAAGATCCAGAAACAAGGATTCTTTTCCAGGAAAATTTGATACTTCATCTGCAGGCCACATACAGGCAGGGGATGAACCGTTGGAATCAGCATTGCGGGAACTAAAGGAAGAACTGGGGATACATGCAGTGCCAGAAGATCTGCAGTTTGCAGGAAAATTCCCGATATCTTTTGCCAAAGAATTTCATGGAAAAATGTTCCGGGATGAAGAGATTGCCTTTGTTTATATCTACGATCATCCGGTAGAGATCGATCGTCTTACACTTCAGAAAGAAGAAGTAGAAGAGGTACAGTGGTTTGATCTGGAAGAAACGTATCAGCAGTGCAGACAGCACAGAGATAAATTCTGTGTTCCATTAGGAGGCCTGCAGCTTGTGCGGGAATTCATAAAAAATAACAACAATAACGAATATAAAGGAGAGAAACAGTCATGAGAAAAGATTTTGGTGCAAAACCTTATACCTATCCACAGCCAGTATTAATGATCGCCACATATGGCGAGGATGGCAAACCGGACGTTATGAATGCTGCCTGGGGCGGAATCAGTGATGATAAGGAAATTTCCATCTGCGTCAGCGAAAATCACAAAACAACCGAAAATATCCTGAAAAAAGGTGCTTTCACAGTGAGCATGGCAGATGTGGATCATATGACAGCCTGCGATTATGTGGGAATTGTTTCCGGAAACAAAGAGCCGGATAAATTTGCAAAAGCCGGATTTACAGCAGAAAAGTCCGAAAAAGTAGATGCCCCCATCATCAAAGAGCTTCCCATCTGTGTAGAATGTAAACTGAAAAGCTACGACAAAGAAACCTGCCGTCTGGTTGGTGAGATCGTAAATGTCAGCGTGGACGAACGTGTTCTGGACAAAAACGGAAATGTAGATGTAGCAAAAGCTGCACCAATCACGTTTGATCCGTTTAACAACGCATATATCCGTCTTGGCGAAAAGGTGGGCGATGCTTTTAAAGCTGGAGCTGCATTGAAATAAATAATATTTATGGAAACAAAAAAGTCTCTTTAAGAAGAAAGGATTGAAAAACCTGCCTTCTGGAAGAGACTTTTTTTATAATATTCCAAACTCTTTAACCAAATCAAGTAAGTCCCCTGCGGGGTTGCGAAAAGCAATAAGCAGTGGGTGGGGACTTGCTTGTATCAGGAGGAGTGCAAGCTCCTCCTGATAAACTGCGGAGCAGTTATTTGGTGTAGAGCCACGTAGCGAAGCGGATTGCGAATATCCGCTTGACATGCCTGGAAAATCCCGTCCTGATCATTACTTTTTGTTATAAAAGAAACAGCAGATGAAGCTACAGATCATATATGAACATAACAGATTCACGAAAAAACTTCGGATTATTCAGAAATTTCATGCTTGTATGTAAATATACGATATGATAACATAATCCATATATCATTTTTTGTAAAAAACATACAAAAAGGAGGAGCTGCCATGCGCCCAATGAGAGAAAAAATGCATACAGGAGAATTATATCTCCCTAATGACGATGAAATCTTTCAGGATCAGATCAGGAAACTGGACAGGCTTTATGATTTCAATATGACACGCCCTACACAGCTGGATAAAAGAAATGCTGAAAGAGATGTTTGCGGAGATTGGTGAAGATTGTTATATCGAGCCACCGCTTCACGCCAATATGGCAGGTGCATATGTCCATTTTGGAAAAAATGTCTATGCCAACTTTAACCTGACACTGGTAGATGACGGTCATATTTATGTTGGCGATTATACCATGATCGGTCCAAATGTGACCATCGTAACTGCGGGGCACCCGATCTTACCGGAGCTTCGTGAAAAAGGATATCAGTATAATATGGAAGTTCATATCGGTAAGAACTGCTGGCTGGGATCTGGAGTTGTTGTGTTACCGGGAGTTACTATTGGTGATAATGTTGTAGTTGGGGCCGGAAGTATAGTAACGAAGGATCTGCCTTCCAATGTGGTTGCAGTCGGTAATCCATGCAGGGTGCTGAGAGAAATGAATGAGCGGGATAAAGAATATTATTTTAAAGACAGAAAAATTGATTATTCTGAGATCGTTTAACCAAATCAAGTAAGTCCCCTGCTTCAATTGCGAAAAGCAATAAGCAGAGGGCAGGAACAGAGGCGTAAGCTTTTGCACATCAACAGATAATGCCGGGAGCAAAGGTCGAATGATCTTATGAAATATGAAACAGGTGGATGAGAACAGGAATGGATGAGGACCTGTCTGATGCTGAAAGAAAAGAGGAAAAATTATGGGAATGAATGAAACACCGTCAGCAGACCGTGTACATATCGGTTTTTTTGGCAGAAGAAATGCAGGAAAATCCAGTATTGTAAATAAAGTGACAGGTCAGGAACTTGCTGTGGTTTCCGATGTTAAAGGAACTACCACGGATCCGGTGAGCAAGGCCATGGAGCTGCTTCCAATGGGACCGGTTGTAATTATTGATACGCCGGGTATTGATGATGAAGGACATCTTGGAGAACTTCGAGTCCGAAAGGCAAAACAGGTACTGAACCGTGTGGATGTGGCAGTTCTTGTTGTGGATGCCACCCTTGGAAAAACCAGCGTGGATGAGGAACTGATCCACATTTTTAAAGAGAAGGAAATTCCGTACCTGGTTATATACAACAAATCGGATCTTCTGCCGGAGAACCGGAAAATAAGTGAGGATTCTCCGGAGAAAAAAGAGGGACTTTCCCATGAAAAACCAGATCAGAAAGCGGATACGATAACTCAGGAACCCTTTATTTACGCCAGTGCGGCTACAGGTCAGAACATCTACGAACTGAAAGAAAAGATCACCTCTCTGGCAGTAACCGATGATCTGAAATTACGTCTGGTAGGAGATCTTCTGGAGCCGTCAGACTTTGCGGTTCTTGTAGTACCGATTGATAAAGCCGCGCCAAAAGGCCGCCTGATCCTTCCGCAGCAGCAGACCATCCGTGATGTGCTGGAAGCCGGAGCAGCAGCCATTGTCATCAAAGAAAACGAACTTTCCAATACCCTGAAAACCCTGGGCAAGAAACCAAAACTTGTGATCACAGACAGCCAGGTTTTTGCAAAGGTCAGCAAAGAAACACCGGAGGATATCTGGCTTACTTCGTTTTCAATCCTGTTTGCCAGATTTAAGGGAAATCTGAAAACAGCGGCAGCCGGGGCAGCAGCCATTGACCGACTGAAAGACGGAGATAAAATCCTGATCTCTGAGGGATGCACCCATCATAGACAGTGTGATGATATCGGAACAGTCAAGCTTCCACGCTGGATCCGAAATTATACGGGGAAAGATCTGGAATTTGAGTATTCTTCAGGAAGAGATTTCCCGGAAGATGTGACGAAGTACAACTTGATCGTGCACTGCGGTGGATGTATGCTCAACGAGCGGGAAATGCGCTACCGTCAGAAATGTGCGTTGGACCAGGAAATCCCCATTACCAATTATGGAATTGCCATTGCTTACATGCAGGGAATCCTGAAACGATGTGTGGAAATGTTCCCGGATGTAAGAAAAGAGCTGGATGTTTAACCAAATCAAGTAAGTCCCCTGCTTCAATTGCGAAAAGCAATAAGCAGTGGGTGGGGACTTGCTTGTATCAGGAGGAGTTATTTGGTGTAGAGCTACGTAGCGAAGCGGATTGCGAATATCCGCTTGACGAAAAGTCTGTAAAAAAAGCCAGATGTTAAATACAACAGTGACATTAGGTTTCGGATGCGTAGAGAATTATGCTACGCTAATGATGGAACAGAAAGATATAGTAAATTTATGAAGCAGTTGTTTTTTGTACAGAATTGATTTCTGTGCAGAGAGCAGCTGCTTTTGGCATGCCATTCGTAAATCTGGAAATTTTTGAAAAAAGATAGTTTTATTTAACTTAACCAATTGACAAACAAAGAAAGTTATCTTAAAATAACATTGTTATTAAATAACGGCGTTATTGAATAAAGGAGACAATCATATGAGACCTGTAAATGAGAAACTGGCAGCAGATCTTCTGGAAGCAGGAAAGCAGGAATTTCTGGAAAAAGGATTTCAGGGAGCTTCCATGCGTGGGATCGCATCCAGACTGTCTGTGACCACAGGAGCACTGTACCGCTATTATACAGACAAGGAATCTCTGTTTGATGTACTGGTGGAAGAACCGGCCAGAGTGCTGGAAGAGAGATACCGGGCGATCCAGAGAAACTTTGCAGATCAGCCGGTGAAGGACCAGGTGCAGACACTTCCGGAGGTGTCTGATGAAGGTCATTCCTGGATGGTGGAATATATTTATGATCATTTTGATGCATTTAAACTGATCGTATGCTGTTCTGCAGGAACCCGTTATGAACATTATCTGGACGTACTCACAGAGATCGAGGTTAATTCCAGCATTGTCCTTATGGAAAAAATGAAAGAGGCGGGTTATCAGCCGGAAGAACTGGATGAGAATCTGATCCATATGGTGGCGAGCAGCATGTTTAACGGCATGTTTGAAACGGTACGTCACGATATGCCCAGGGAAAAAGCCATTTCCTATATGAACAGCCTGCGGGAATTTTATTCTGCCGGATGGTTCCGGTTACTGGGAATCAGCGGATCGTGACAAAGCAGAAGAGTGTAGTGGAAGTCAGTTTAATTATCTGATATCTGCAAAAAGGAGTTGATACATATGGAAAAAAAGAAAGAACCATCTCCAATATCCGTCGTATGGGGATGGGCAGAAAAATATCACAGTAAATTTTATGGTTCAGTAGTTCTGGCTGTACTTGGTGTGGCAGGAACCATGGCTGCGTATTTCAGTATTGCGGCGATGATACGCATTCTTCTGGAAAATGGAGATTTCAGCCAGTGCCTGCCATGGTGCGGTCTTCTTCTGATCGGTTATCTGGTGAAGTCTGTGGGTTCTGCATGGTCCACGTCCATGTCCCATACAGCAACCTACTATACTCTGCGGGATATCCGTAAAAAAATGCTGGCCAAGCTTTCCAGAGTGCCAATGGGAACCATTCTGGATACTCCATCCGGACAGTATAAAACAACCATCGTAGACCGTGTGGAAGGGATGGAGCCCACGCTGGCCCATCTGATCCCGGAGATGACAGCCAACCTTCTGGTACCGGTTGCCATTGCAGTATATATTTTTGCACTGGACTGGAGAATGGGATTTGCTTCCCTTGTCACAACTGTGATCGGTATGGCCATCATGAGCCAGAGCGGAAAAACCTATGCAGTCCGCTGGGAAGGAGCAGTTGCAGTAGGAAAACGTATGGCAAATGCCATCATCGAGTATGTAGGCGGGATCCAGGTAGTAAAAGCCTTCAGCCAGTCCGCCGGATCCTATAAAAAATATTCCGGAGCAGTGGAAGAGAACGCACAGTATTATGTGGACTGGATGCATGACAACCAGAAATATATGTCCACCATGCAGACCTGGACGCCGTCCGTCCTGATCACCGTGCTGCCTGTAGGACTTCTTCTGTGGTCTCACGGCAGCCTTTCCGCTTCGGATTTTTTCACCATTATTGTCCTTTCCATGGGATTTGCGGGCCCGTTTCTGGCGGCTTTGTCCTTTGTGGATGAGCTTGCCATTGTGGGTGCCAACGTAAAAGAAATCAACGGTATCCTGGACAGCCCGGAACTGAACCGTCCGGAGGGAAAAACTTCTCTTTCTGATGAGAAGATCTGTCTGAAACAGGTATCCTTCAGCTATGGTAACCAGGATGAAAAAGTGCTGAAAGGCGTAAACCTTACCATCAACCCGGGAACAGTTACCGCACTGGTCGGACCATCCGGTTCCGGAAAATCCACCATTGCAAAACTGATCGCAGGTTTCTGGGATGTAACCGAAGGAAACATTACCCTTGGGGGAAAAGATATCAAAGAGATCCCTCTGGATCAGCTGAATCAGGAGATCGCCTATGTTTCCCAGGATAATTACCTGTTTGACCGTACCATCCGTGACAATATCCGTATGGGAAAATTAAATGCCACAGATGCGGAAGTGGAGGCAGTGGCAAAAGCTGCCGGATGTGACGGTTTTATCCGGAAGCTGGATAAAGGATATGATACCATCTGCGGCGAAGGCGGCGGACATCTTTCCGGAGGAGAGAAGCAGCGGATCTCCATTGCAAGAGCCATGCTGAAAAACTCGAAGATCGTGATCCTGGATGAGGCCACCGCAAGCATTGACCCGGAAAATGAGGCCATGATCCAGAAGGCCATCTCCGCACTGACAAAAGGGAAGACACTGATCGTGATCGCGCACCGTCTGGGAACCATCACCGATGCGGACAACATTGTAGTGGTTCAGGATGGTCATATTGAGGCACAGGGAACCCATGAGCAGTTGAAAGAAAACTGCCCGCTGTACAGCAAGATGTGGAATTCCTATCTGGGTGTCCGCGACGTGGCATAAGGGGGAAAGAGAAATGATCCGGATATTAAAAGAAATCATCGCCTTTTCAGGCAAAAAGAAAAAACTTTTTACAAAAGCCATGATCGTTTCCTTTATCGGAGCGGTCTTTGGAGCACTGCAGTTTCTGGCGCTGATGATGACGCTGGATATCATCGTAGGTGGGAAAGAAGCACATATTCTTCCGGTATTTGCAGTAATGCTGATCTCCATGCTGGGAAGGCAGGCCTGCTTTTACTATGCGACCAATGCGGAGACAGAAACCGGATATTTTATGGCAGCAGAGAAAAGAGTCCATATCGGAGACCGTCTGCGCTATATCCCAATGGGATTTTTTAATGACAACAGCCTCGGAAATATCACAGCAGTTGTTACTACTACACTTTCGGATGTGGAAAACAATGCGTCCAGATGTCTGGTCATTGTGATCGGAGGATTTTTAAATACTCTGGCTTTCTGTCTGGCGCTGTTTGTGATCGATGTGCGTCTTGGAGTGATCGCTATTATTGGTATTCTGGTTTACCTTGCAGTAACAGAATGCTCCACGGCAGCAACCGCAAAAACAGGCCCTGGAAGACAGCAGGCGCAGGAAGGACTGGTAAAATCTGTTCTGGAATATGTGCAGGGCATGAGCGTGGTAAAATCCTATGGTCTGGAAAAAGATAACGATCAGGCAGCAGCCAGGGCAGTGGATGACAGCTGCAAAAAAGCGCTGGCTCTGACAAGATCTGTGACACCGTGGATCGGTATCCGACAGGTAACTGCAAAGGTATTTGGCGCGGCGCTGGCAGTGGCAAGTCTTGTATTTTATTACAGTGGAAGCCTGGATCTTTCCAGATGTATCCTGATGCTGATCGCTTCCTTTATGGTATATCAGGAGCTGGAAAATGCAGGAAATATGTCCGACAATCTGCAGATGCTTGGGGAATCCATGCGGAAAGCAAATTCTATTGATGACACACCGACGATGGATACCCACGGCAGTGAAATCCGTCCGGAAGATGCATCTGTGGAATTTAAAAACGTAAGTTTCTCTTATGGTGACCGTAAGATCCTGGATGGCGTTTCCATCCAGATCCCGGCAGGAAGCACCACTGCGGTAGTAGGACCTTCCGGCGGCGGAAAAACTACGCTCTGCAATCTGATCGCCAGATTCTGGGATGTACAGGGCGGAGAGATCCTGGTAGGCGGCCACAATGTAAAGGAATACAAGCTGGACAGCCTGATGAAAAATATTTCCATGGTATTCCAGGATGTATATCTTTTTAATGACACCATCGAAAATAACATCCGCTTCGGAAAACAGGATGCCACCCATGAGGAAGTGGTGGAAGCCGCAAAAGCTGCCTGCTGTCACGATTTTATCATGTCCCTTCCGGAGGGTTATGATACGGTTCTCGGAGAAGGTGGTGGAACTCTTTCCGGCGGCGAGAAACAGCGGATTTCCATTGCAAGAGCCATGCTGAAAGATGCGCCGATCATTATCCTGGATGAGGCAACTGCAAGTGTGGACCCGGAAAATGAGGCGGAGCTGCAGAAGGCAATCGATGTGCTGATTCATAACAAGACCATTATCATGATCGCCCACAGACTGAAAACAGTCCGAAATGCGGACCAGATCCTGGTATTAAACGGAGGAAAGATCACTCAGAGAGGAACCCACGAGGAACTTTCCGCCCAGAGCGGTCTTTATGCAGATTTTATCCATGCAAGAGAAGAGGCAGCCAGCTGGAAATTGGCGTAAAGAAGATTTGTGCCTGAGATAAAAATAAGGGGTATTGCCGGCAGTTCTTAATAACTGCCGGCAAAATACATTCAGGAGATGTTTACAATTCCGGGAGAAAGTGCTATATTACTAGAGTTTGTATTTTAAAAATATAGAGGAGTTGTAAATAATGATCGACCAGGCACTTGCACAGGCTCTGCAAAAAGAGATTCCGGTACTTACAGCCCAGATCCGCAGCCTTTATGCGGAATTTGATAAAAAATTTCATCTCAATGGAGCGAAGATCCCCATTACTTTTGGTATGGAGCCGGACCTTCTTGGATCGTATACAAGAGGCAGTTACCACGAAAAAGAGCATTTTCATTTTTCCCTGCTGTTTATCGGCTATGCGGTAAAAAATCCTCTGAAAAAAGAGGACAGGCTGGATCTTTACAAACATGAATATGCCCATTATATGCAGCATAATTTTCACATTCCCACAGAGTATCAGTGGCAGCACGGAACCCACGGAAGTGCCTGGAAATACTGCTGTTCCCTGACCGGCGCGGCGCCAACGCCATATTATAAGGCAGGGGAAGCCCTGATGAAACATGACTATGAGAAAAAACTCCGAAGCCCGATCCATGACCGGACAGTAACGGTGAGGGATACTTACCGGAGAAAACAGCAGCATGAAAATACCCGGAACAGCATTGTGCGCTATGAGATCGGAGAGGATGTGAGCCATCCGAAATTCGGAACCGGAAATATTGAGCATGTAGAACAGCTTCCAGGCTCTGTAAGGCTTCATATCCGTTTTGGAGAAGATCTGAAAGTGATCGACCAGAAGTGGCTCCTCCGGTCAAAATATAAATAGAACAAAATGGTATAAAAAAATCTCCGGCACAGAAAAACTGTGATCCGGAGATTTTTGAATTTTATAAATTTGATATTTTATTCAGAAACTTTCACAAACTGGCTGTTATAAAGATTCTGATAGAATCCGCCTTTTGCCATAAGTTCCTCATGATTTCCCTGCTCAATGATGCTTCCGTCTTTCATGACAAGGATCTCATCCGCATTACGGATGGTAGAGAGACGGTGGGCAACGATGAAGCTTGTTCTGCCCTGCATCATCCGGTCGAAAGCTTCCTGGATCAGCATTTCGGTTCGTGTATCAATGCTGGAGGTTGCCTCGTCAAGGATCAGCATTGGTGGCAGGCACAGCATGACACGGGTGATACAGAGAAGCTGTTTCTGTCCCTGGCTTAAGCTGTCTTCATAGAGAATGGTATCCAGGCCATTTGGAAGACGGCGGATAAATTCCCAGCTGTGGGACATTTTTGCTGCCTGGATCACTTCCTCATCAGAAGCATCCGGCTTTCCGATACAGATGTTGTCGCGGACAGTTCCATGTTTGATCCAAGTATCCTGGAGAACCATGCCATAGCTTCCGCGGAGGGCATGTCTGGAAACTTCGGTGATCGGTTTTCCGTCTACGGAGATACTTCCGCCGGTGACGTCGTAGAAACGCATTAGCAGGTTGATAAAAGTTGTCTTACCACAGCCGGTAGGACCTACGATGGCGATTCGTCGGCCAGGCTCTGTGTGAAGGTTAAATCCTTCAATGAGAGGTTTGTCCTCTTCGTAGCGGAAAGAAACATTCTGGATATCTACGGCACCTTTTACATCATCAAGAGTTCCGGACAGGTCCGGGCTTTCCGGTTTTTCTTCCAGAAGGTCAAAGATCCTGGTAGCGCAGGCCAGAGCGTTCTGAAGCTCTGTAATCACGGAGCTGATATCATTAAATGGTTTCATGTACTGGTTAGCATAGGCCAACAGGACGGAAAGCCCACCTACCGTCAGATGACCGCCCGGGATCAGGAATGCACCTACAAGAGCTACACCTGCATAGATGATGTTGTTGACACATCGTGTGGACGGGTTGGTGAGACTGCTGTAAAAAACAGCTTTCTGGCTGGCATTTCGAAGCTCCTCGTTGATCGAAGCGAAACGCTCCGAAGAACGGTTCTCATAGCCAAATGCCTGAACCACTTTCTGATTTCCGATCATTTCCTCGATCAGTGCAGTCTGACGTCCACGGGCATCACTCTGTGCACGGAACATCTGGAAGGAATGGGAGGAGATGAATTTTGCCACAAAAAAGCTCACCGGTGTCAGGACAATGACCATCAGTGTGATCCACACGTTTTTGGAAAACATGAAGATCAAAGTTCCGATGATGGTGATGATACCGGAAAACAGCTGTGTAAATCCAAGGAGCATACCATCGGAAAGAATATCTGTATCCGCAATGACACGGCTGATGATATCACCGGTGCTGTGTCCGTCCAGGTAGGACAGCGGAAGTTTCTGGATATGGCGGATGGATTTCGCGCGGATATCCTGTACTGTGCGGTAGGTCATACGGTTGTTGATGATGCTCATGATCCAGGTGGCAATACCGGAAAGCACGATCATGACAAGAATACGGGAAAGATAGAATCCCATTCTGCCAAAATCAACTTCATGGGCAGCAACCACCTCATCAATGGCATAGCCGAAAAGTACGGGAACATACAGCTGCAAAATTACGGTAACTGCGGCAAGGATTACACTTAAGACAAGAAGGAAACGGTATTTTCCGATAAAGCGGAGCACCTTGAAGAAGGTTGCCATGCTGTTTTTGTTCTGGGATTTTTTGTATGTTTTACTCATGCCAGGACCTCCTTTCCGGTTGCTTTTTCATATTTGATCCGTTCTTCCGGGAACTGTGAGAAAAAGATCTCACGGTAAGTTTCACAGGTGGAAACAAGCTCCTGGTGGGTTCCTTTTCCGGCGAGCTGGCCGTCGTCCAGTACCAGGATCAGATCGGCCTGACGGATACTGGCTGCTCTCTGGGATACCAGGAAAGTGGTGGTGTTTCCGCCAAGCTGGTGGAGAGATTTCCGAAGTGCCGCATCTGTGGCAAAGTCAAGAGCACTGGCACTGTCGTCCAGGATCAAGATCTCCGGCTTTTTCACAAGGGCGCGGGCAATGGTAAGTCTCTGGCGCTGGCCACCGGAAAGGTTCCGGCCGTTCTGTTCCAGCTTAAAATCCAGCTGGCCATCTTTTTTCTCCACAATCTCACGGGCCTGGGCAGTGGTAAGAGCCTCCCACATTTCCTCATCTGTGGCGTCTTCCCGTCCCCAGCTTAAGTTCTCGCGGATGGTTCCCTGAAAAAGTGCTGCCTTCTGAGGAACCACGCCGATTTTTTCCCGGAGCTCATTCTGAGAATAGGTCTGTACATTCTGGCCGTCCAGGGTAACGGTTCCGGAACTTGCGTCATAGAAACGTGCGATCAGATCCACAAGGGTGGATTTACCGCTTCCGGTACCGCCGATGATTCCGATGGTAGAGCCTTTTTTTGCGGAAAAAGTAATGTCCGAAAGGCTGGGCGCGCCGGTTCCTGCATAGGAGAAGGTCACATGGTCAAAAGCAACGGCACAGTCGTTCTTTGCAGCTACCGGTGCGGAAGTTTTCTTCGGGTAGGCCATGGTGGAATCTACTTTCAGGATTCCGGCAACACGGTCTGCACAGGCCATGGATTTGTTCAGGGTAATGATCAGGGAAGCAAGTTTGATCAGCTCCACGATCATCTGTGCCATGTAGTTGTAAAGGGCAACGACTTCACCCTGCTGCATGTTTCCCAGATTGACCTGTACACCTGCAGTCTGGATCAGGATTACGGTTGCGATATTGATTAGTACATAGGTGGCCGGATTTAAAAGTGCGGAGATTTTTCCCACAAATTCATTCAGTTTTGTGAGAGCAAGGTTGCTTTCGTCAAACTCTGCAACTGCGTGATCTTCCCGGCAGAATGCACGGATCACACGGACACCGGTCAGATTTTCTCTGGTAAGGCGTGTGACAGTATCCAGGCGTCCCTGTACTTTTTTAAAAAGAGGGATACTTAAGAACATGATCACAAAGACAACCAGGAACAGTACCGGGATGGCAACTACGAAGATCAGTGCACAGCGCACGTTGATGGTAAAGGCCATCACCATGGCACCGAAAACAATAAACGGGCTTCGAAGAAGAAGACGAAGGCCCATGTTTACACCGTTCTGTACCTGGTTTACGTCGTCGGTCAGACGGGTGATCAGGGTATCGGTTCCAAGGGTATCCAGCTCTGTATAGGAAAGCTTCTGGATATGGTCAAAAACTGCCTGACGTACTTCTGTGGCAAAACCTACGCTGGCTTTTGCTGCAAAAAACTGGGCTGTGATGCTGACTGCCAGTCCTGCGGCTGCCATCAGTATCAGGATAAAGAATTTCTGTACGATGTAGCCGTGATCGTTATGGGCAATACCCACATCAATGATCTGGGCGATGACGATAGGCACCAGCAGGTCAAACACAACTTCCAGAAACTTGAAAAAAGGAGCCAGAATGCTTTCTTTTTTGTAGTTTCGAAGATATTTTGCGAGTGTTCGCATTTCTTTTTCTTTCCTCCATTTCCTTTTTATTACAATAAACCTCTGTTATTATACTCCCTTAGGGATGATACGTATAATATTGTTTTTGATGTATTATAATATAAAATTTGTATTGAAGAAAACGTGAGTTTATGGGAAGATAATGATAGTATCTGCAAAAATGAAAAAATCATTAGTATGCAGATTGCAGATATCCGTTTGTTTGAACAGAGACAGAGCGTGTTTGATGTGGATCATCCGGGAACGGAATGCGGAAATTACAGAAATTATTATATGCAATTAAAAGGAGAAGGATATGGAGATCAGACAGTTGGAATATTTTCATGAGATTGCGGCAACGGGAAGTATCCATGAAGCTGCAAGAAGACTGAATATGTCCCAGCCGCCCTTAAGCTACCAGATCAAACAGCTGGAAGCAGAGCTGAATGTGAAGCTTTTTGAGCGGACCAGGGCAGGGGTGACACTGACAGAAGCGGGAAAGCTTCTTTATGACAGGACGGAGAATATTTTAAATTATGTCCGTTCCACAGAGCTGGAAGTATCCAAGGCAGGGAAAAAGCAGGTCTTACGTATCGGGATCACGCCCACCACAGTAACCACCATTATGCCTTATATTTCCAGATTTTCCAGGGAAAATTCCGATGTAAACTTTGAGGTGCGGGATGCCATTACCTTCACACTTCTGAACTATCTTATGGATGGGATCATTGATGTCTCTGTGGTGCGGACACCTATCAAGCTGGAGGGATTAAATTATCTGGAGCTTTCGGAAGAACCCATGATCGCAGTCCTTCCCCCGGCATTCCCGGAAAACAGGACAAAAAAAGAGGGCATCAGCCTTAAGAAACTGACTGGACGCCCTCTTATTATTTACCGGCGATACGAAGAATTTCTGATGAAAGCCTTTGGAGAAAAAAATCTCCAGCCGGATATTTTCTGTGTCTGCGACGATCCCAGAGATGCCATGCTCTGGGTGCAGGAAGGCCTTGCCACTGCCGTTTTTCCAAGATCCATGGAAGACCTCTGTACAGATCTTCCCATCCGGATCATCGAAGAAGAGAAGCTTACGACTAGGATCCTTCTTGCCTGGAAAAAAGACCGCAGGCCTTCTGCTGTGATGCAGGAATTTATCAATGTCTGTGAGGAATATGCGGGAAATCATGAAAGCTGATCATGGATCCGCAAAAGGAATGTGTGCAAAAATCAGTCTTTGAGATGTTCCTCTTTCCAGTGTTTCCACTTCTGAACGGCTTCCGGATTCTGTTTCTCCAGCCGTTCTTCCAGTTTCTTTCTGCGCTGTTCCAGCCGTTCCAGAACTTCCGGGTGTTCGGCCAGGATTTTTTCTTTTAGTTTGCCACGGCGTTTTTCCAGAAGCTGAAGGATCAGTCTCCGGTCGGAAGTCAGCTCTTCCGGCAGTTCGTCCATATGTAACTCAATCCTTCGGAGAAGTTCATCTTCATCCAGAAGCCCCAGGCCATGCCAGTTATTCAGAAGTTCTTCCAGACCTTCTTCGGAGAGACGTTCAATATCCGGGATCTGATGTAACTGTTCGATAATGTGATGGACAGATTCCTCGATCTCTTTTACTGCATCATCACCAAAAGCCCAGGCGAACTCTTCCAGGGTATTTTCTTCTTCTGCCGGGAGAAAGGCGATGCTGCGGCGGAGAAGTTTTGCCTCGTCCTCCTTTGGAACATCCAGTTCATAAGGAGCTTCGATCCCTGCGTCATGTAAGGCGGCAAGAATGGTACGGCGGACCATACCGTCCTTGATCATATGGCCGATGCCGAACTGACGCAGCTGGTCATTGATCTGGGTGGAATGCTCTGTGAGGTAAAAACGGATCCCACGTTTTTTCAGGCTTGCGGAGATGGCATCCAGACGGTCTGCTGCTGTGACATCAATGCTGTTGATAGCACTGGCATCTACGATCACTACCCTGGTGTCTTTTCGGATGCTGTTCTCAATATCTTCCTGAAAAATCTTTATATTTGCAAAAAACAGGTTTTCACTGAAACGGTAGATCACGACGCCCTTAATAGGGTAGGCGAAACGGTTTTTGGACAGATCAAAATAAGCGTCTCTTCCAGGAATCATACCACGGAAGGAGCGCGGCGGGTTGGTGGCCTTCAGGATCACAGCTACGAAAGAGAGCAGGATGCCGATGATAACGCCGTAGATCGTTCCAAGACAGAGCACGCTGAAACCGGCAGCCATAAAAATGTAAAATTCTGTGCGGCTCACCTTGAAAAGACGTACAGCCAGATGGGTTTCCACTACATCCATCAGAGCAGAGATCACAATGGCTGTCAACACAGGAACCGGAAGATATCCGATAAATCCGGTGCCAAAAAGAAGGATCAGAGCC
Source organism: Blautia sp. MB18-30 (assembly GCF_023669475.1). Taxonomy (NCBI): domain Bacteria; kingdom Bacillati; phylum Bacillota; class Clostridia; order Lachnospirales; family Lachnospiraceae; genus Blautia; species Blautia sp. MB18-30. The sequence goes on from NZ_JAMOYY010000043.1 coordinate 16,284, forward strand.
ATGGTGATCCCAGCAGTGATGGAAACTGCCTGAGATTTTCCTCCGTACTGTTCATTGAGGGAGGTACGGGAAATACTGCCGTTTACCGGACAGCATCCCACAGCGGCAGCCGCAATGTTTCCTGCTGCACAGGCCAGGATCTCCTGTCGGTCGTTCAGTTTATAGTCATTGCGAAAGGCGAAAGTGTTTTCTGCAAGAAGGGTTTCCGCCATAATGACAACGGCAACCATAAGGCCGCGGCCTGCTGCCTGGGTCAGATCAACATTTCCGAAATCCGGGATCACCAGGGAAGGGAGGCCGCGTTCTACAGACTGCAAAAGCACAACGCCCTTTTCATCCACATGAAAAACAACGGTGGAGAGAACACCCAGGGCCATGATCGCGATGGCCATGGGGAATTTCGGCGCCAGTTTTTTGAATATGCGGATCAGTATCAGCGCACCAAGTCCCATGCAGAGGGAAAGCCAGCTGATATTTTTTGCGGCAGCGAAGATATGTTCTGCCAGCTCCAGAAGTTCACCGGAACCTGCCGGGCTTCCCATCAGTTTCGGGATCTGCATCAGGATGATGGTGACTGCGATACCGCTGATAAAACCACCCATTACCGGTGTGGAGATGAAATCTACGATCTTATCCGCATGGAGCAGGAAGAACACAAACAGCCACAGGCCTGCAAAAAGTGCAATGGCAGGGACATAATCCATGGCAGCTTCCGATTCCGCGGCAATGCCAAGGGTAGACAGCGCGCCGCCTACAATGGCAGCAGGTGCCGCGTCAACGCCGAAGATAAACTGCCTTGAAGTGGAAAAGAGCGCAAACAGCAGGATTGGCAGAACAGAACCATACAGTCCGTATACCGCCGGAATTCCGGAAATCTGGGCATATCCCATGGAGATAGGAATGGAAACTGCGGCGATGATGATACCGGAAAAAATATCTTTGAGAAGGTATTCTTTCCGGTATCCCCGCAGCGTGGAAAACAGGGAAAGCTTCATATAGTCACATCCTTTTCTGAAAAATATTTTCTATTATATACCAAAGAGAGCCTGCGGGAAAGAAGCAAAGCAAAGGTTCCGGGTGAAAAATCGTGGACAAAGGATATCTGCCATATTATAATAAATGCGAAATTGCAGTAACCGTAAGAGAATACAGGCTGCAAAGCTGAGAAATCATCAATCATCAGGAAAGGTTAAGATATAAATGAAAAAAGCGATCATAGCAATGAGCGGCGGTGTAGACAGCTCCGTGGCAGCTCTTTTGACAAAGGAATCCGGTGACGAGTGCATCGGCGCTACCATGAAACTTTACAACAACGAAGATATCGGTGTCCACAGGGAAAAGACCTGCTGTTCCCTGGACGATGTTGAGGATGCCAGAAGCGTAGCCTATCAGATGGATATGCCTTATTACGTGTTTAATTTTACCGCAGATTTCCATACAGAGGTTATGGACAGGTTTGTAGATGCCTACGAAAACGGCTGCACCCCTAATCCATGTATCGACTGTAACCGATATCTGAAATTTGATAAAATGTTCCACCGTATGCAGGAGATCGGCTACGATTATATTGTAACCGGACATTATGCAAGAGTGGAGTACGATGAGAAACGGGACCGCTACCTTCTGAAAAAAGCAGTGGACGATACAAAGGATCAGTCATACGTTCTCTATATGCTGACCCAGGAACAGCTGGCACATGTAAAGCTTCCGCTTGGAGGTCTCCGGAAGGACCAGGTTCGTGTCATTGCCGAAAAACATGGCTTTATCAATGCCAGAAAGCATGACAGTCAGGATATCTGTTTTGTACCGGACGGCGATTATGCGAAATTTATTGAGAAGTACACAGGCAAAAAAACGCCGGAGGGTGATTTTGTAGATAAAGAGGGAAACTATATCGGACGTCATAAGGGAATCATCCATTATACGATCGGCCAGCGCCGTGGTCTTGGCATTCCGGCGGCCAGCCGTCTTTATGTCTGTGAGATCTCTCCGAAGACCAATACGGTAGTTCTCGGGGACAACGAAGATCTTTTCAGCAGTGAACTGGAGGCAGACAATGTAAATCTGATCTCTGTGGACAGCTTAACTGAGCCGAAAAGAGTGACTGCCAAGATCCGTTACCGTCACAAAGAGCAGCCTGCCACTGCATGGCAGACACCGGATGGCATCCTTCATGTGAAATTTGATGAACCGCAGAGAGCCATCACAAAAGGCCAGGCTGTAGTGATGTATGACGGAGATGAGGTTGTAGGCGGTGGCGTTATAAATAAAATCTATAGCCAGTCATAAATAAAGGTGAGAACCTAAATAGATAAACCCCATTGACATACTAGGAAAAGGGTGATATGATTGCATCATCAAAAAACGGAGCACACAAAACAAGGTGAGCAACGTGATGATCAGGAGGAAATCATGAAGGTTTTACAGAAGTCAACAAAGGTGTTTATCGAAGAAAAGCGAATGTGTTGTTGTCGCTGATAAGCAGATGATTATAAGATAAGAAATTACTATTTTACCGAATATAAGAATAAAAGAAAAGAGGACAAACACATGAGCAAAATTACAAGAGATCAGAGAAAATTCAAATTTGAGACATTACAGCTTCACGTAGGACAGGAACAGCCGGATCCGGTTACAGATGCAAGAGCAGTACCGATCTACCAGACTTCTTCCTATGTATTCCGCAACTGCGATCATGCAGCAGCACGTTTCGGACTTGCAGATGCCGGTAACATTTACGGACGTCTTACAAACCCGACAGAGGACGTATTCGAGAAGAGGATCGCAGCACTTGAGGGTGGTTCGGCAGCACTTGCAGTAGCATCCGGTGCAGCAGCTATCACATACACGATCGAGAACCTTGCACAGCAGGGAGATCACATTGTAGCAGCCAAAAATATTTACGGCGGTACAACAAACCTTCTGGAGCATACGCTTCCGGCATACGGAATCACAACAACATTTGTTGATGTATTTAATCTCGAGGAAGTGGAGAATGCGATCCAGGAGAACACAAAAGCTGTTTATATTGAGACTCTTGGAAACCCAAATTCTGATGTTGTAGATATTGAGGCTCTTGCAAAAATCGCTCACAAACATAAAATTCCGCTTGTTGTAGATAATACATTTGCAACACCATACCTCGTAAGACCGATTGAGTACGGCGCAGATATCGTTGTTCATTCCGCAACAAAATTCATCGGTGGCCACGGAACTACTATTGGTGGTGTGATCGTAGAGAGTGGTAAGTTCGACTGGGAGGCATCCGGTAAATTTGCATCTCTTACAGAGCCAAATCCAAGCTATCACGGCGTAAGCTTCACAAAGGCATGCGGACCGGCTGCATTTGTTACAAAGATCCGTGCGATCCTTCTCCGTGATACAGGAGCAACAATTTCTCCGGTAAGCTCCTTCATCTTCCTTCAGGGACTTGAGACACTGTCTCTTCGTGTAGAGCGTCATGTTGAGAACGCACTGAAGGTTGTACAGTATCTGAATGATCATCCGCAGGTAGAGAAGGTTCATCATCCGTCTGTGTCCACAGATCCAAGCCAGCAGGAGCTTTATAAGAAATATTTCCCTAACGGTGGTGGCTCCATCTTTACATTCGAGATCAAGGGAGACGCACAGAAGGCAAAGGATTTCATTGATAACCTTGAGCTGTTCTCACTTCTTGCAAACGTTGCAGATGTGAAATCCCTTGTTATCCATCCGGCTACTACAACACACAGCCAGTGCACAGAGGAAGAGCTTCTTGATCAGGGAATCAAGCCAAACACGATCCGTCTTTCCATCGGAACTGAGAATATCGATGACATCATCCAGGATCTTGATGAGGCATTCAAGGCTGTCCAGTAAATACGACAATTAAATAAGAAGAACACCTTCTATAATCAATAGCACAGAAAAATCTGCTTCGGAACATATGAGAACATAGTCCCGGGGCAGATTTTTTGTGCGCTTATCTGGAAAATCCAAAAGCGGGAAGATCCGTGTTGATGGTACTGAGAATGCATGGATCATGTGTGCTTTTTTCAGGCGGATTCCGATGTCACAAGTTCTTCTAATGTTCCGAAGGTATATCCCATCTCTTCCCATTTTGTCAGCAGCTCATCCAGGATGGATGCATTGGTGGAAGAGGTGCTATGCAGCAGCACGATGGCACCCGGATGGATCCGTCCCAGAAGCTTTTCAAAAGCTTCTTCTTTTGAAGGCTGATTATCCTGATACCAGTCCACATAGGCCAGACTCCAGAAAAAGGTGTGATATCCCAGCTCTTTTGCCATCTCTAAATTTTCCGTGCTGTAGATGCCCTGGGGCGGCCGGTAAAATTTTGTCATTTCTTTTCCGGTGGCTTCCTTATAAAGGGCCTCCACATCCTCAAGCTGTTTCTGAAAGGCGTCCTTTGTGGAGATACCGGACATATCCGGGTGTGTCATGGTGTGGTTTCCTACGGTATGGCCTGCATCTACGATCTCACGGATCAGTTCCGGTTTTTCCCGGATCAGGGTTCCCACAACAAAAAATGTGGCATGCACCTGGTGCTTATGTAAGGCATTCAGAATGGCAGGCATATTTCCATTGTCATAGCCTGCGTCAAAGGTAAGATAGATTTTTTTCTCATCGGTATCGGCTGCATACCAGGCATTGTATTTTTTCAATTCTTCAATAGAAGCATTTCCTGTGGGCTGTTTGCCTTCTTCCTGAAAACCAAGCCCCCAGTTCTCGTTTTGGAATGTCATAGAGACAGAAGAGGCCTGGCTGTTTTCAGCAGAATCCTGGTCGGACTGTGAGCCGGAAATAAAATGAGAATAGATCTTTCCTGCAAGACTGCCAAGAGCAAAAGCCATGACAAAGAAAAAAATAAGACGGTAGATGTGTTTTTGTTTCATGGGAACCTCAGAGAAAATGGAGTTATTAATATGTTTATGAACACAAAGAAGAAGATATGAAAGCAGAAGATCATGAGATCATGCCTGTGAGACAGAGGTCAAAATAAGCAAAAAATAAGAGTCATCAGCGATTGATCTCTTCTGCCGATGACTCTTTTAATTTTCATTATCCAATGGAATATACCTCTCATTTCTTAGATTTAAAACTTATACGGAATTAAAATTTACGTTCTCGGTGGTCCGTACCTCCTTGTTTTAATTATGATGGAAAATCTTTAAATCTTCTGGTGGACTGTACCTCTCTTTCTTAGATTATGGGAAGTAAGTTATGTTTTCGGTGGGTTCACGCTCCTTTTTGATTTAGTTTTTTGTTTTCCGTTTGTTTTATTTGATGGTTAAACTATAACAGATAAAATAGATATTGTCAATACTAAAATTGAAAAATAATAAAAATAAATTTAAAAAGAAAAATAATAACAGCCATACATGCAAAATAATCAGATAATATTAAAGCGTCAACAATACAGGAAAAATAAATAGATGTTTTATTAATAGCGCAAAAGAATGACAGATTCAAAAGTATTTCCATAGTCATGCCATTGCCAGCTTCCGTCATATTTGTGGCAGATATCTTCAATAATAGAAAGTCCTAATCCGTGATTAAAAGAATCTTTTTTTGTAGTAGTATGGTCAAATACCGTTTGCGGATTTTTGCTATTTTTAACCAGGATAGAAATAAATCCTTTAGAGGTTGTCAAGGACAGGGAAAGATATGGTTCCGCAGATTCAGAAGAACGGCATGCTTCAATAGCATTATCTAATATGTTAAATAAAACACTGCATAAATCTGAGGACTGAATATTTGATTTTTCAGGAAGAAAAATCTTGTAGTCTGTATGGATACCTAAATGCTGAGCAAACAGTCGTTTGGATTCCAGAATGGCAAGAATAAGATTATCTTCGCAATAAGGATGAAAGCGGTCACGCTGGAAAGCTTCAAGGACCTCGTAAACGAGTTTCTGTGCATTTTCGCAATCATTTTCATGCAGAAGTTTTTGTATTGACTGGAGATTTTTTGAAAATTGTTTCTGGGCTTTAAGTGAGGTGGCTTCCTGTTGATTCATTAATAGCAGATGTTCAGAGTTTAAAAGTTGTTGCTTTTTTAACAGATTAAGCTCTGCTTCTACTTTTTCGCTTGTAAAAAGTTGCATTAAAAGCTGATATAAATTGTAACATAAGATAGTTGCAGTCAGACAGGTCAGTAAAAAAAATGAATTCAAATATTGTCCGGTATAAGTAGACAGAAGATAAAATATTTGAAAAAAAGCTAAAGATATAATAAAAATTATTTTTTGTTTAAAAGTCATAATATGGAATCCTCCTGATTGAGTGATTTACAGACTGATGTATGATTATTATGGTCTATGTTATTGCTTAACACAGAATTACAATATTTTTCTGCTGCATCTGTTTTTTTCATATCTATAAGATAAGCTAACGAAAACAGATGGTTTTCTATATCATGATTCCATTTGCGGATTTTAATGTATTCTTGTTTCATTTCTTCTGATACTTCCATTTGTTTTTTCAGTAATTCCATTTTATGGAGATTCTGTTTGAAATTTATCTGCTCTTGTTCTAAGGATTTAAGACCATGTATAAATAACAGAAAACTTATACAGCAGCAAGTGATATATAAAATAACAGGAATAAACTGGTTGCTGAATTTATAATGCTGTAGGAATTCTGTTGCAATCATGGGCAGGAAAATAGGAAGAATAATAAACAGCAGTAAAGTAAACTTCAGATAATTTATACATTCCCGTAAAAGAGAGAAAACATTTTTATAAAATAGATAAGCAAAAGAAAAAATGAGCAATTGTATGATCAGCTTTTCATGGAAAGTGCATAGAGAATAAATATTTATTGCAGTATATGTATGCTGGTGAATAAACCGGTTGTAAATTTGTATGTAAATATTCAGTGCCAGAAGTTCAGTTAATATACTGGTAAAAAGAATGATAAAGTAAGCTATCAGCTTTTTTTTAAAGGAGCCTCTGAATAAAGAAAAAAGATTCAGAAACATGACTATTTGTGTTAACATCGTCATTTCGTTATTGTGCCCATATACTTTGATCATATGAAAAGAAGACAGTAAAACAAAACAAACTAAAATATGGACAAAAGCTTTCGCTTTTGAACTTATTCGTCTGGGAAAAAGCTGCATGAAACAATATACAGGCATAGTTGAATGATATGCAGCAATAAGCATTGCAAATAACAGGTTTTTTAACATTACAGAACCTCACTTGAATTTTGGAGTAACAATTGTGCAAAGGCATCTTTAGTTGCCTGGTAATAGTTTCGGCTTACAGGAATATGGGTTCCATCAGAAAGTTCAATGCCAGCATGGCTGAAAGTATGTATGGTATTTATGTTGACCGCAAAACTTTTATGACATATACAAAAATCAGGTTTTAATTGTTCGATAAGAATCGGAATTTTTTCACGACAATAGTAAATCTGCGATTTGGTATGTATTTCAGTATTTCGTAGTTTTCGCTCCATATAAAAAATATCGGATCGAAGGAGACGGTAATCTCGGGACTGATAATTAAAACAAAAATACTGTTGACGGAGTTTATTCAGTTTGCGGCAGGAAGCAGAAAGTGCTTTAGGAAGATATTCTTCCATTTGCTGTTTATAAACAAAATAAATATGATCTGTTTCATAAACAGAAGATGCATATTGCAGATATTGGCTGATAAAAATTATCTGTGTATTCGGATTTAATAAATTGATTCTCTGAGCAAGTTTGATTCCAGACACAGATTCAGATCCAAGTTCAATATCCATGAGAATAATATGATAAGGGCATTGTTCATTGGATATTTGATTGAGAAAATCAGTGGCCGAAGAAAAGGTATCAATTTCGACTGGAATTTCAAGAGAAGAACAGGATAATGTATGAATTTGTCTGCATTGAATGTCATTATCTTCACATATTGCGAGTTTCAGCATAGAAATCTCTCCTTGAAATAAGTGATTTTGAAAGTATTATAACACAATTTTTCAATTGATAGTAAAAATTCAAGTAAAAAATCTATGACAAATGAAAAA
>NZ_JAMOYY010000044.1:0-23858 GCF_023669475.1 Blautia sp. MB18-30
AAAACAAAAAGATTCCCATAACCGCGAGAAGCAGCGGATCAGGGTGGCAAGAGTGTATGAGAAAGTAACCAATCAGCGGAATGATTTCCTGCAGAAACAGTCAACGATGCTGGTGCGTGAAAACCAATGATCGAGGGAGCCGTAAAGTTCTATCTTGGGTTCCTGTTCCCATATGGGGAATACTATGTTACCGGGCCTTCCACTTCCCCGGAAAACCGTTTCTGTGGAGAAGATGGAAAATCCCACAGTGTGGGAATGGCATCCACCATGGATATCAGCATCCTGAAAGAACTGTTTGGGTACTACCTGAAAATATGTAACATCCTGGGCATAGAGGGAGAGACAGTGGATGTAAAACGGGTACTTTCAAAACTGTCGCCATTTAAGACGGGAAGCTTTGGACAGATCCGGGAATGGTTCCTGGATTATCCGGAAACAGAGATCCATCACCGCCATGTTTCCCATCTGTATGGTCTTTATCCCGGAAACCTGATCATAGAAAAAAACTCGGAGCTTCTGGAAGCCTGCCGGGTGGCTCTGGAAAGGCGCGGGGACGAAGGAACTGGATGGTGTATGGCATGGAAAGTATGCCTCTGGGCCAGACTCCGGGACGGGGAACATGCACTGGGGCTTTTGAAAAACCAGCTCCGTTATACCAGGGAGGAAAATATTTCCTGTGTGGGAGGCGGCATTTATCCCAATATGCTGTGTGCACACCCACCGTTCCAGATCGATGGGAACTTTAGCTTTGCAGCTGCGGTTGTAGAGATGCTTATCCAGAGCAGGAAAGGGCATATTCTGTTACTTCCGGCACTTCCGGATGAATGGAAAGACGGAAATGTCCGGGGAATGAAGGCACAGGGTGACATCACAGTTGATTTTGAATGGAGAGAGGGCAGGATACACAGGGTTCGCCTCTGTTCTTCCCGTGAGCAGAAAGTAACGCTGGAATGCAATGGAATTTCGAAAACAGTATTTTTAAAACCTGATGGGACAGAGAATATGATTTTTGATTGATCTGTCCTGAGGGCCTGGAAATCATAGACAGTGGTAAGTAATGGGGTACAATAAAATACAGCCAATCGATTTTGCCAGAAACTATTGATATTTCTTAGGGTATCGCATATAATATAGTTAAACCAAAAGGTTTCGTGTAGCGGCACGTAAAAGCTGTACTGTGCCCGGGCAGGGTAATTACTGGGACCATTTGATACTCGGAAGGGTATTACGCCCACACCAGGGAGATACGGTGAGTCCGCGCCGGGGACTTAATGATACCGGCGACATTTTAGACGTTCGGAAGGATGTCGCGGCTGACAGCCAGCATAAAACCGCTTTTTAAGATTATGGGCACTGGATAACAAAAAAGTTGTCCGGTGCTGTTTTTATATTATAGTGATGATTGGGAAAAGATAGATGGGAAAACAACAGGATAGAGAGAAAATCGTACAGGAGATTAAAATAGCTGCCGATCTGTATAGGAAGCATTTAGTAGGTAAAAGATTTCTATATGTATTTGAAGGCAGATATATTGAGGTGCTTTATAAAGCTGCCAATTTCAGGCACTTAACAGGTGTGGCCACAAACCTTTCCGCAAAAAAGTTTTATAGTTATGCAGCAAAAAAGCTGCTTCAGGCTTCGCAGATATTTTTTACACCGCAGCACCCTTTTTCATTGTGTAAGCGTAAAATTAAGCATATCGGACAGATTGCAATGCTGGCTGGCTCAGAAGGCTTTATGTTGGAAGAGATTGTTACAGATACAAAAGTTTATAAGTTTGGCACAACAGATCTTAATTTTACTCTATGCTTAAATAAAGAGTATGATGATCTGGGACAGCAAAAAGGCGATTGCTTCGTAGTAGAATCACTGCGAGATGAGGATTGTTTTTCTAAAAGTAGAACAGCATATACAGTAACTCATATTTTCTCAGCACCGAATGATGCGAAAAAATACACAACTTTACTATTTTTGGATAAAAATGCAACGATAGACAGTCTTCCGGATGAAATTAAAAACATGCTGGATCAAACTTTATTACATAAATAAAATGGAGAGTCTCGGTGTGACAATTCAATTAATCTGTCCTGAGGGCCTGGAAATTATAGACAGCCGTATCATGTAAAAACACATGGTACGGCTGTTTTTCTACCCTAATAGGACCTGATGATCATAAAAATTCTGAACGATTTCGGGGGTGTTTTTATCTGAGATAATTTTTTTTAAAATATTTGCAACCTTTTTAGGGATTCGCACGTCTAATAAGTAGGAGCACATAAATGAAGCTTCTATAGTATACTCCGGATGACTGGTCTGAGATAGGAGAATTGGAACTATAATGAATGAGGTTTTGATACGAAAAGCGAAGAAAGGCGACAAAGATGCTTTCTGCCGACTTATGGATGAGAATGTACAGAGTATGTATAAGATTGCGGCAGCATATCTGAAAAATGATGAAGATGTTGCGGATGCAATACAGGATACGATTCTTTCCTGTTATGAAAATCTGAAAAGTCTGAAACAGAACAGATATTTTAAAACTTGGATGATTCGAATCTTGATCAACAAGTGTAAGGACATGATACAGAAGAAAAAGCTGGTTACTTATACGGATCAGATGCCGGAAACACCTTTTCACGAAGAAGAATATGCGGCGATGGAATGGGCACAAGTATTAGAAACATTGGATAGCAAATATCGTTTGGTTGTTCTTTTGTACTATATGGAAGGATTTAGTGTCCGGGAGATCAGTGACGCTCTGGATATGAAGGAAAGCACTGTGAAATCTCGTCTTCATCGTGGTAGAAAACAGATTGCAGAGATGTATGGATATAAGGTTAAGGAGGGACGTGTTTAATGATGACTTTAAATAATAATGAGAAAGACTTCCAGGAAAAACTTCAAAAGGATACAGAAATGCCGGCAATCGTGCATGAACGTATCAATCAGGCATATCGATTGATTGAAAATAATGCTGTGTTACAGAAAAAAGCACCAAAGGATCCATATCACTGGATGAAAATTGGAGGCAGGGTAGCAGGAGGTATGGCAGCGGTACTGGCAGTCGGATTTATATTCTGTGCAACCAATCCAGTAATGGCAAAGAATATTCCGGTTGTAGGAGGGCTTTTTGAAATCTTGCAGGATAATGTAAGTTTCTTTGGTGATTTTTCGGATTATGCAACAACCTTGGAATCCGTTGATGGAACAACGGCAGATGGCAGTGAAGCAGATGGGGACAAGACAGGTAATGCCACTAGTGAGAATGCTTACATTAAAACAGCAGATGGGCTGACAATTACATGTTCTGAGGTATATGCCAACAGCCAGGCAGTCTATATAACTATGCAGTTTAAGAGTGATAAGCCATTTCCAGAAACGTCAACCAGGGCGGAAAGTGGAACACCGGTCATTGATCTGGATATGACTGGAGGTGTGGACTTTGATTCAGAAGCTAGTCCGGTGATCGACGGTCAGGTGGAAGGACAGTTTCTGGATGACAACACCTATGCATGCATTTTCCGTTATGATCTTGCTCAGGCGGCAAAAGACTATACGGAATATAATGAGAAATACAATGAAATGACACAGCAGGTAATGGATGAGATGGGAATAACTCAGGCGGACTTAGATGATCAGACGGATGAAGGTTATGCACTGCTGGAAGAGTTTATCAATAAAGTATCTGAGCGTGGTGGAGCATATCAGAAATATATTAAAGATATTGAGATTCCGGATACTTTTAATCTGCATCTGGATATCACGAAGGTAAGAGGGCTGGAAGCAGACTATGAGTGGTCAGAAGCGGATGATGAAAACTATGGAAGGGATGCCGGCTACTACAAATATGAAGGTGACTGGAGTTTCGATATCCCGGTTACAGTAGATGATTCCCGGACAGAAGTATTGGAACTCAATGATACAAACGATGCTGGTATCGGACTCAAATCCGTAATTCGTTCTCCGTATGAACTGACGGTAAATGAACTTTATAAGGAAGGATCCAACAGTGACTGCTTCATGGTAGCTCTTGATGCCAACGGAAACACACTTCCATATAATGAGTCTACTGGAAACTGTAATAACTTCGCAATTCAGGACAGGGACATTTCGACAGTAGATATTTATTTCCTGGATTATATCCAGTATATGGATGAACTGAAGGGGCAGCAGAATTTTGATAATCCTACGAAAGAAGACGGACAGAAATGGAAAAAACTTCTGGAGGAAAATGCAAAGTACCATAAGACATTACATTTTGACAGTGACAATGCAAAAAACTAATTGATTCAAAGAAAGATAAATAAGACATGAGACCAAAAGAAGTGATAGGGCAATCAATGAGAACCACAAAATCGGCAAGACCAGGTTCAGTTGTTTATGTGCCGATGGATAAATCGGAATTCAGATCCATTATATTTTCAGAAAAGAAGAAAAATAAAATTAAGAAAATTGTAATATTGATTATATTGATGATTTTTGTTATAGGCTGTTGTATGTATGCAGGTATATCTTATTATTACTCATATCACTTCTTTTATGGGACGACCATCAATGGAATTGACAGTTCAAATAAGACAGCTTATGAGGTTGAGCAGGAGATTGCTGGGAAAAAGGATAACTATACTATTCAGGTAAGGGCAAGAATGCAGGACCCGCAGGCCATTACAGGAAAAGATATTGATTATAAATACGTATCCAGCGGTGTGGTTCTCCAGCTGCTGAAAACTCAGAAATCATGGGAATGGATCGGCAGTCTTTTTGAAACAAAAAACTATATGGTTCAAGAAGAGACTTTTTTCAGCCGGGAGAAACTGGAAGAACAGGTAAATTCATTAAATTGTGCGAAAAAAGAGAATCAGATAGCACCGGAAAATGCGTATGTAAGTTTTGTTAACTCAGAATTCACTATTGTGCCAGAAACGGAAGGCAATGAATTAAATACCAAAGAAGCTTATCAGATGATATGCAGGGCAATCGATAATGATGCGGCAGAGGTAGATCTGGAAAGTGATCCAAAGGCTTATAAGAAAGCAGATGTGACGAAAGAAAGTTCAGAGCTTCAGAATATGGTAAATACATATAAGAACCTGACAAAAGTAAATATCACATATACATTTGGAGATGAAACGGTAACACTCGATGGGAATACCATCAAAAACTGGCTGCAGTTTGACGAGAAAGGGCAGCTGCTCCAGAATGATGAAGCCTTCCGGCAGCATGTAGTGGATTATGTGGCACAGCTTGCAGCAGATCATGATACAGTTGGCACTGAAAGACAATTCCAGACCACGAGCGGAAGGACGGTGTATGTATATGGCTCAGCTTATGGATGGAAGATTGATCAGGACAAGGAAGTAGCACAGCTCATGCAGGAAATTCAGTCAGGAACCCAGACAACCAGGGAACCGGTATATTCTATGAGGGCAAATGCACACGGAATCAATGATCTTGGAGATACATATATAGAGGTAGATCTTACAGAACAGTATATGTGGTATTATCAGAATGGAAATATTATTTTCCAATCAGAAATCGTATCAGGACTGCCAAGCGATCCGGATAGAAAAACACCCCCTGGAATATTCACACTGAATTCAAAGAGCAGTCCGTCCGTGCTGCGAGGTGAAATGACAGCAAATGGAACCTATTCTTATGAACAGCCGGTAACGTACTGGATGCCATTCAATGGAGGAATTGGCTTTCATGATGCAGACTGGCAGCCGTACTTTGGTGGTGACAGATATCTTACAGGTGGTTCTCATGGATGCATCAATCTTCCACCAGAAAATGCCGGACAGCTTTATAGTCTTATTCAGTATGATGTCCCGATAATCTGTTTTTACTAATTCTATATTCAAGATGTACAGGACAGGAGCTAAGTTGTAATGCAGCTGGCTCCTGTTTTTCATTGTCAACAGTATCAGCCTGACGCATGATCACCATTTCGGTAATCCAGAACAAAGCAGACTTGATGTGGAAGTGGAAGAGCGATTGGTAAAAGCTAGCAATCTCTTCCTTTCACAAAGAGTGAAGAAGAGAAGGCACATTAATGGGATTGACGTATCAATACTGGAACCATATAATGGGTACAAAGAAAAATTTATTTATGGAAATAAACACATTGACAGAGCATGCAAAAGTGCTGTGATTAAAGTTTAAAAAGAATCCTTATGAACATCATAAGTAATGCTGTCAAGTATAATAAAGAAAAAGGAGAGATACTGCTCAGCTATTATGAAACACAGGTGGATGACAGGCATATACTGTTTGAGTTTCACTGCAAGGATACCGGAGTTGGAATGAGTAAAGAATTTCAGAACCATATTTTTGAACCATTTACTCAGGAAACAGGTGGTGCAAGATCTGTTTATGGAGGAACAGGTCTTGGTATGCCAATTACAAAAAAACTAATAGAGAAAATGGGCGGTACGATTAAATTTGAAAGCGAGAAAAATGTAGGAACCACATTCATGGTACAGCTTCCATTCCTTATTTCTACTGATATGAAGCAGGTAGAAGGCCAGGAAGATGATGTATCAATTGGAGGCATGAGAATCCTTTTGGCAGAAGACAATGAATTGAATATGGAAATTGCGGAATTTCTTCTGACAAATGCAGGAGCAGAAATTATAAGGGCTTCAAACGGCAAGGAGGCTGTTGAAGCATTTGCAAAATCAGGTGTTGGTGAGATCAATGTAATTCTGATGGATATTATGATGTCAGTTATGGATGGCCTGGAAGCTACAAGAGAAATACGCACAACGAATAGAAGTGATGCATCTGCTGTTGTGATTATAGCTATGACCGCCAATGCTTTTACAGAAGATAAGACTAAAGCACTGAAGTCTGGAATGGACGACTATCTTACCAAACCACTGGAGTCAGAAAAACTGATTCGTGCCTTAAGTAGATATAAACACAATTAACAGTAACGTTCTTATTAGCCTGATTCAGCCATAGAAACAGGGTGTGGTACGAAATATTATGCGTAAATTTATAAAATGAAACAGTAATTCAGACAAAGAGGGGCATATCAATTGGACAATGATATGCCCCTCTGCCGATGTTTGTTAACTGATGCATTTTGTTTATATATTCCCTTATTTTGTACATGGACTCTTTTATATGGAAGGTGTATAATGGATGAAACCTATATGATAAAGATTATGGAGGCATAAGATCATGGCTGACTTGATAAATTTTGTTACACTGTTGAATGGAAAATTTGATAATAAGGATCAATTTGAGAAAATAAGTAAGACAAATCCACAGTATCCATATGCAAAGCATATCAATACAATATGTAATTCCAGAATTGCAAATCTCCCAAATGGTTTCGAAGGCGTATTTATGATTGAAGAGAGCTATTATTCTGTACAGGGAACTACCCGCTCTTCTTCACATTTGTTTCTTTTCATGGAAGAAAGCAATTCAATAAAACTTATTTCTTATGAGATACCGGAAGGATATGATAAAAAGAATTTTACTTACAAAATGTTCAAAGGTGCCGACTATGATCAGCTAAAGTGTTCTGCAAAATTTACTCCTGCATTTTTCAGAAAATCAGGTGATACATGGGAAGGCGGAAGTGTAAGTATGTTTTCTCCCGTATTGAAATTTTCTCTGCATGAAAAGTTCACTGAAAATCAATTGGAAGTATCAGAGTCCATGGAAGTAAATGGGAAAAGAACTTTTGGTTATGATGAGCCGATTATTTACAAACGAATAAAATAGAACATTGACAGGGGATGCTCTGCTAAAAAGATTGATTTATTAAGAAGAGCAGAATTTCTAAAGAAAGAGGAATACGTATGAACGTTGTTTTTTCATCTGATAAGAAAGAGTATAATACTATTAAAAAAGGTACTGAAATACTGCTCGCTGAAAAGGACGGTTTCAACCAAAACATAGAATTGTTTGTTAAATTTCAGGACAGACCAGAAATATTGATCAATAAAAGAAAAAACCAGATTCATATCATCTGTCGGGAAATATCTCATTATTACCGCGCACTTAATTATGCCATACATCATATGGAAGAAAATGAATTTCAATATCAAGAGCATGTCTGTTTTGAAAGAAACGGTCTTATGCTGGATTGTTCCAGAAATGCTGTATTTACAGTTGAAAAGGTGAAATTCCTGATCAAGATACTGGCAAAACTTGGAATGAATGTACTCATGCTTTATACAGAAGATACCTATGAAGTAGAGGGGCAGCCTTATTTTGGAGCTTATCGCGGAAAATACACCAAGGACGAAATAAAAGAACTGGATGCTTACGCTTCCATGTTTGGGGTAGAGCTTGTTCCGTGTATTCAGACCCTGGCTCATCTGCACAATGCGCTGAAGTGGCCGGGAATGGATAAGATTCGTGATTCTGCGGACATTCTCCAGCCTGAAAAAGAGGAAACTTATCAGTTTATTGAAAAGCTGCTCAGCTCAGTAAAAGAGAATTTTTCTACCAAAAGGGTACATCTTGGAATGGATGAGGCTGTCATGCTGGGACTTGGAAATTATCTAAAAGAAAATGGATATAAAAAAGGGTCACTGATAATCAGGGAACATTGTAACAGGGTCGTAGATATTTGCAGAAAATTAGAATTAAAGCCGATGATATGGAGTGATATGTACATTACAGCAAATTCTGCAGGCGGATACTATGATCTGCCCGAAAACACGGACTGCTCCAAATGGGAAAAACCGAAAAAAGATCTAGGATTAGTATATTGGGACTATTATCATGATGATACCAGAACCTATGAAAAAATGCTGGATATCCATGCGCAGCTTTCGGATAACGTTATTTTTGCAGGAGGATCTTGGATTTGGAACGGAATTTCCCCCAATTATTCTAAGACCTATGCGTGTACCAAAGCAGCTCTTTCTACTTGTAAAAAATACAATATAAAAGAGGTTCTCTGTACAGCATGGATGGATAATGGTGCAGAAACCCCGGTGGATGCTTTGCTTCCGGGACTTGTACTTTTTGCACACCTTGATTTTCACAGAGACTATGACGAAACAATCCTTAAGCAGGAGTTCAGGAACTGCACAGGCGGAGAATTTGATGATTTTATGGCACTTGGCAATTTTGATTCCTTATTCTTAAATACGAAAGAGAATAAAGAGGCTCAAAATCCTTCAAAATATCTGTTATACCAGGATCCAATGTTAGGCATTTTTGATTATCATGTGAAAGAATCAGGTGTCAATACAAAATCTTACTACCAAAACATACAGAAATGTATGAAGGAATGTGCAGAAAAAGCAGGAAAATATCAGCTTTTATTTTCATTTTATGAAAAACTGGCGGCGGTATTAGCTGATAAAGCCGATTTGGGCATGTGTATAAAATCAGCATATGACAGATCGGACAGAGCAGCGTTGAAAGATATCAGTCAGAATGTTATTCCTGGAATCATCTGCAATCTGACAGAGATGAAATCATCAAGAGAAAAAATCTGGATGAACGATGCAAAGCCATTTGGTTATGAGATTCTGGATATAAAAATTGGTGGCGTAATTACAAGACTTAAAAGTACAGGACACCGGATTGACAATTATCTGAATGGAAATGTGTTTCGTCTGGAAGAGCTGGAAGAGGAAAGACTTCCCTATTTTACCAAAGGAATGGACAAGCGGGAGAACTTATGGAATCGCATCATCAGTGGATGTGACTTAAATGACACAATCTGATAAAGGTAAATGAAAGGAATCAGGCTACATATGAAAATTTTAGTGTTCTTAATAATTTTTGTATTTGCATTGTCTCTCTTTCGAATGATTCTGGAATGGAGTAAAAATAATAATAAATGTTCTCACCAGCGTTATAAACGATCAGAAAATAACGGTTTATACAGGAAATCAAAACTATTCTCATAGAATGGTTTTGGTTTCCTTTTTTGCTGTTACAAATCAGTTACAACTGCATTATAGAATTTAATGTATAATTAACCTGTGAAAAGATAGTTATAAAAACATGTGAGGTAATAATTATGAAGGCAAGAATCCTTGTGATAGAAGACGAAATGTCAATCAATGACCTGCTGTGTATGAATCTGGAAATTGCAGGGTATGAAACAGTAGGATATCTGGATGGAAATGAGGCATATGAAGCAATTATTCAAGATCATGCGTTTCAGTGTGCACTTGTAGATATCATGCTTCCCGGAAGAGACGGCTATAGCCTGTTACCGAAACTGAAGCAGTATGAAATCCCCGTAATATTTCTTACCGCAAAGGGAGATATCGCGAGCAAGATAAAGGGATTAAAAGACGGTGCGGAAGATTATATTGTAAAACCATTTGAAATGCTGGAAGTGATGGTCCGTCTTGAAAAAGTACTGGAACGTAATGGCACTGTACAAGAACAGATTCAAATTGGTGATGTCATCATTGATACTGCTAGTCGTACTGTTACAAAAATGGGCATGGAAATCTATCTAAAGCCAATGGAATATAACTGCCTCATGGTGTTCGCCAAAAACCCGAATAAAGCATTGACCAGGAATCAGATTCTGCAGGAACTGTGGAATGAAGAGTTCTGCGGAGAAACAAGAACTGTGGATGCACATGTGGGTCGTATCAGGAAAAAGCTTGGCTGGCAGGATAAGATTAAAACAATTCCCAGAATCGGTTACAGACTTGAGGTGGATTTATGAAACTCTTAATAAAGATCTTTTCTCAGACTACATGTATCATTCTGTTGGTATCGACAGGGATCTTTCTCTATACCACTTATTGTTGGAAAAATCAGAGTATACAGAATATCAACAGTTATGAAAGCAGTATATTCAGAACAAATATCTTACAGTTTGAAAATAAAACAAGCCTTTCCGACAATCAGAAACAGAATGCCGACAACGAAATGCGCCCCCAAATAGTTACTTATGCTTTTCGGCAGGTTTTTCATGACAGCGCGGTTTTATATCTTGATGGAAAAATGACCTATAATGGAACTGTTTATGAATTCGATGTAAAAAAGTTAAGAGAATTATGTGCAAGTAAGGCAAACATGGTGGATCATGGCAGCAACAGTGACGGTCATGGCCCTATGATCAGTCAGATAAATGGAAGGACACTTTTGTTATTTTACTATGGCAATGTAAATATGGGATATCAGATTGTTACTTATAAAGATATAACAGATGTAATAGAAAAAAGTCATCTGCTGTTTTTTCAGACTGGTGGATTTACTTTATCTTTGATCGTGGTGATGGGAATTGTCCTTTATTTGAGCCTTCGAAAAATCACAGCGCCGCTTATAAGCCTAAGAGAAGCTACGCTTCTTGTTTCTGAAGGTATTTATAATTTTAAAGTACCGTCAGAGGGAAATACAGAACTTGCACAGGTAGGTGCAACCTTTAATTTTATGACAGGTAAAATAAAAGAACAAATTGAAAGTCTTTCTAACATAAACCGGACACAAAAACAGCTTATTGGAAGCCTGGCTCATGAACTGAAGACCCCAATGACTGCAATCATAGGCTATGCAGATACATTGCTTACTGTGCGCCTAACCCCGGAAAGGCAGGAGAAGGCTCTTATTTATATTGAAAATGAATGTCGCAGGCTGTCAAGACTTTCTATGAAAATGCTGGAATTAACCGGACTCTATGAAGCTTCGGAAGACTCATTCAATCCAGCTGAAATACAGGTGGATAATTTCCTGAAAGAAGTAAAAGAACTCATTGATTGCAGGCTTCAAGAAAAAAACATCTCTCTTGATGTATTTTGTGAACCAAAAGAATTGGTAAAGAAGTTTGATCAGGACTTAATGATAAGTGTAGTGACAAATCTAATTGATAATGCAGTCAAAGCTTCCAGGAAAGAATCTAAAATTGTGCTTGAGGCAACCCCAAACCATCTGATGGTTCAGGATTTTGGAAAGGGAATACCGAAAGAGGATCTGGAAATGGTGACGGAACCATTTTATATGGTAGACAAATCTCGTTCCAGGGCAAAAGGAAGTGTAGGGCTTGGTCTTTCTTTATGTCAGAAAATTATAGAACTGCACGATTTCCATCTGAAGATTGAAAGCAATCCGGGAAAAGGAACTACCGTCTCTGTTTTCTGGTAATCACACTAACGTTTACATATCAGTTACAAATCGCGAAAGATTTGGTGTAATGCTCGATGATATACTTATAACAACCTTAGAAAGGAGATTTTACCAGAAATGAGAAAAAATATTAAAAAGTTTGCAGGAATAGTGCTTTGTATTGGAATGTTTACAGGATGCGCACAGACCCCGGATTCTTCTTTGGTAAAGCCGAAGGGGAGCAAGGCTGTAGATGCTTATACGGAAGCGGATGATGTTAGCGGTTCTAAAGGAGAAGCATCTGAAAGTAAGAACGATGACGGTTCAGAGTCAAAGACAACCATCAGGAATCTCATTGATGCTCCTCAAAATTATAAAAGCCATGTGGAAGATGACAGTGCCAAGCTCGTGGTAAATACAGATGCAAGCGTAGAAATTCCGGAAGTGGAAAAGATATCTGCTATTTCTGTCACCGCGGCAGAAGTTACCCAGGAGCTTCTCGACCGTATTACAAACGCATTCTTCTCAGAGGCAAAACTTTATACCATGGATAGTTATTATGTGAAGACAAAGGATGAAATTAAAAAAACTCTGGATGAACTAAAAGAAGACGTTGCAAACGGAAACCTGGATCCGTATAACTATGGAACAGACGATGATGGGAATTATGTCTATGATATCTATGAAGATATTGAGACATGGGAACAGGAATACGAAACTGCTCCGGAAAAGAAAACCCTGACAGAGGCAAAACCTGTTGCCGGAAATTATTTCAGTTGTATTGCACAAATGCCAGACGATTCACAATACTACTATATGATATCTTCCGATGGCTCCGATACCTTGTCAGTCAAGATCAAGAAAGCAGCAAACAAGGGCGGGGAAAAAATACCGGAGGATGCAATGTGGTGTGATTACGGATATTCTGAAGAGGAAGAAAAACCCACAGAAGAATCTATCGGGCTGTCCCTGGATGAAGCCAAAAAACTTGTAAAGGAAAAAGTTGAAAAAATGGGCATCACAGATTTACAGTTTTCTAACTGGAATTACGCGGTGTGCAAAAGTTTTGAAGGCGATAATAGTTCAGGTAATTTTGGAAATGGATATAGAATTGATTATGCACGTACCATAAATGGTGTGCCGGTCACTCAGACAATTGCAGACGGTGGGGCATTGGAAGATATGGACAGCACAATGGAAACATGGTCTTATGAAAGTCTCTGTTTCTATGTCGATAAAGATGGCATAGAAAGCATGACTTATTCAAATCCCTACACAATTGGTAAAATAAAGACAGAGAATTTAAATCTTCTTTCGTTCAGCGAGGTTATGAAAATTTATGAAAAAATGATGGTGGTAACAAACGCTGATAATATGCAATATGAAAATTCCAGGGTCTATAATATTGATCGGATCGTTCTTGGCTATGCCAGAATATATGAGCCGTCTACTGACGCACACACAGGTATTTTGATCCCCGTCTGGGATTTTTTCGGCAGCATGACTTCAGAAAGTGAATATAACGGAGAAACAGAATCAAATACCAGTAAAGATCCGAATGAAAGTTTCCTTACCATTAATGCCGTGGATGGCAGTATCATAGACCGGAATCTGGGTTACTGACATGAGACAGGTATTTGGAATTGTAAGGTACAATTTCTTCGGATTTCTACGCAATCCCAAAGTTATTTTTATATTTCTGTTAGAATTTGTACTTAGTTTCCTGCTTACAGGCAGAATCATGGTTGTAATGGAGACCTACGATACACCGGTACAGGCCATTGAACCATTTATCTGGACATTTGGGGATGGGATAGCAGTACTGTCCAGTTCGCTGCTCTTGCTTCTTATGTTTTCTGACCTGCCGAAGATGACACCTATTACTCCATACCAGCTGACCCGGACAACCAAGAGGAAATGGCTTTTAGGTCAATTCATTTATGTTATTCTTGTAACTGTTTTATATACGGTTTTGATGCTGCTGTTTACGGCTGTGCTGTGTATGAAAAAGAGTTATCCAGGTAACCTGTGGAGCGAAACTGCGGCTATGCTTGGTTATTCAGAGTTAGGAAAAAACCTGCAGGTCCCTTCTACAGTAAGGGTCATGGAAAGTATCTCACCCTATGGCTGTATGCTGCAGGTCTTCTTCCTGCTGTTTTGTTATTCGCTGACCTTAAGCTTTGTAATCCTTGTAGGAAATCTCTATAAAGGGAAGACTAAGGGGATGATTTTTGGCCTTCTTTACAGTGTCTTTGGTTTTTTATTGGACCCGAAAGTACTGGCTGCAATTTTACATAAAGAAAAATACGAAATGTATCAGGTAAATGTATTAATCTGCTGGATCAGTCCTCTGAACCAGGCAGTATACGGAAAACATAACTTAGGTTATGACCCATTGCTCCCGAAAATCACGCATTCCTACATGTTTTTTCTGGGTATTTTAGTTCTTCTTGCAGTTTTTGCAATTAACCGGATGAAAAAATATACCTTTGAATTTCTTGGAGAAAAGACATGATCGGAAGGGGGAAAACCTATGTGGGGTGAAACAAAACGTATGTTTTTTAATAAGAATTTTCTGGCAGCATGGCTGATAGCCTGCATTTCCCTCGCCATTGGACAGACTTATCCCAGCTTAAAAAAAGCACTGACATGTGGTACTTTTATCAGTATACTGGAAGGTTCTCTAAAAAGTCAGGCAGTATCTTTTGCCATTCCGGTAGCAGCCGTATTGCCATGGAGTGATTCCATTTTGCAAGAATATAAAAGTGGATTTTTAAAGGAGATACTTCCCAGAACGACTCGCAGACAGTATATCGAAGGTAAAGTTTTTTCCATTATGGTATCTGGTTTTATGGTCTGGACGTTATCTATACTAACGGTACTTTTTATCAATTTTATTGTGTTCTATCCGCTGGAGATAAAGGGTGCTATTCAGAAAGAAGCACTTCTGGACTTACTCATGAAGGCATTTCGGACAGGACTTATCGGAAGTATCATAAGTACTTTCGGTGGAAGCTGCGGGATTTTATGGGATTCTGCTTACATGGCATATGGAATCCCTTTTGTAAGCTTTTATTTCGGAATTATCCTTCATGACCGCTATTTTAAGAATCAGATATGGTTTTATCCAGTAGAATGGATACTGGCTGATGAAAATTGGGGACCGGACAAAATAGGAGTTTGGCTATTTCTACTGTTGTTTTTATTAGTAATGCTGGGAATTCTGGGAGGTGTTTTATATGGAAGATTGGAAGAAATCTGAAGGGACATTTAATCTGGCCTGTGATCCGCAAAGAGCAAGTGGAATGATGCAGAACACCTGCGTAAAAATAGAACACGTGAC
This sequence comes from Blautia sp. MB18-30, assembly GCF_023669475.1. Classification (NCBI taxonomy): domain Bacteria; kingdom Bacillati; phylum Bacillota; class Clostridia; order Lachnospirales; family Lachnospiraceae; genus Blautia; species Blautia sp. MB18-30. The sequence goes on from NZ_JAMOYY010000044.1 coordinate 15,389, forward strand.
CAAACGTTTCGGTGAAGACATCGTGTTACAGGAAGTAAATCTTTCCTTGAAAACAGGGAACGTCTATGGGATTGTTGGAAATAACGGTTCAGGAAAGACCGTCCTTATGAAATGCATCTGTGGGTTTCTTCCTGTAACTACGGGTACTATTTTTGTATTTGGAAAAAAAATAGGCCATGATGTGGATTTTCCTGAGAGTCTTGGAGTTATTATCGAGACTCCCGGTTTTCTTACACAATATACGGGGTTTAAAAATCTGGAGATCCTGGCAGACATGAATGGCCGGATCTCGAAGGCCGATATCCGCATAGTCTTAAAAAGGGTAGGATTGGATCCGGACATGAAGAAACCAGTCGGAAAATATTCCCTAGGAATGCGTCAACGCCTTGGTATTGCACAGGCCATTATGGAAGATCCTCTTTTTTTGATTCTGGATGAGCCGTTTAATGGACTGGATAAACATGGCGTGGAAGAAATAAGAGAACTGCTGCTGGATTTAAAAGCAGCAGGAAAAACCATTTTGCTGGCAAGCCATAATGAAGAGGACATCAGAATCTTATGTGACCACGTATATGAAATGGATGGAGGAATCTTAAGAGAAAGGACTGCCTGATAATGAAAAATTTATTTGTAAAAACGGCATTAGTATTATGTACGACAATAATATTTCTTCCAGCTACCGTTTTTGCCACAGAGCCTCAAAACACGGAGATTACATCTGCTGAAGAAGGATTTACGGACTCAGATCCGTCCGTATCTTATGAGAATGACAACTCGTTAACCCTTGATGAAAAAGAGGATGATTCTACGAGTACCGAACCTCCGAGTACCGAACCTCCGGCAGAGGATGAAAAGACTCCTGATAAAGCTGATAGCGATAAAGAAAATCCGGATCCGGATATTTTTACATCAGGAGATGACTTTGGTGATGGTTCTAAATCGAATCCTTTTCATGTTGTAATAGACAGTGATAATCCGGAGGACGGTGACGCCCCGCAGATAACAGATCCGGTTATAGACAACGGAGGGTATTCGGGCGGTGGGGGAGGAGATAATTCAACATCAGACTCATCAAGTGAAAAAATATTACATAAACCGCAGTTATTATTAGAAGACAGCAATCTTTCAGGTGGACGATTGGAGGCTGGTTCTACAACAGAAATGTCGCTGACATTTCGAAATAAAAGCTGCAGTCAAAATGTATTTGGTTTAAAAATTTCCCTTTCTACAGAGAACAAAGGAATCGAATTTGAGAAAAACTCTTTTTATGTACAAGTCCTGGCTCCTGGTGAAGCAATTACTTTGGAACAGATGATTACTATAACAGAAAACTGTGATCCTGGCCAGGCTGTCATTACTTTTTCTCTGGATTATGAAGATTCGAAAGCAACGGCAACCACCGGTACAGAATTACTGTCTTTTCAGATCATCCAACCGGTTCGTGTTAAGCTGGAAGCTTCAGATATTCCATCTGTTTTATACACTATGGATACAGTAGAGATCCCGGTAAAAGCAATGAATCTCGGAAGAGACAAAATATACAATGCAAGTGTCAGCTTAAAGGCTGATGAATTAAGTTCAAACGATACGGCATTCTTAGGGACCATAGAGGCCGGAGATTTATCCCAGGGAAGTCTTCGCATATATGTAAAAGGAAAAACAGGAAAATGTGCAGGTCAATTAATTCTTACGTATGAGGATGCCGATGGCAAATCATATGAGGAAGAAATAAAATTTGATTCTGAAATCAAAGAAACCCAGATAAAGTCCTTAAAGGTTGAAGATGACCAGGAGAAAACCAATAACTGGTGGTATTCCATAGCTGCAGTTGTTGCAGTACTGCTTATTTCCATAATCCTGATTCTGGTCAGAAAGCTTCATAAGAAAAATATCCTTCTTGAAGAAGCGAGAAAGGCGGCTTCTCATTGAAAAGAAAAAAAATAGACAGCTTTACCTTATTTGTCATACTTCTGCTGACATTGACACTTACATTATCAGGAATTCTGCTGGCAGGCATGAAAGAAGAAAAACGGCAATTTACTGTGCTGCTCCCACTTGGAGATCTGGCTTATGATGAAGATTTTTTGCAGAAAGCGAAGAAGATAAAAGGTATAAAAGAAATCTGGCCAGTCATAGAAGTCCCGGTTGTCATCAAAATTGAAGATTATACGGAAACAACGACTTTTTCAGGAATTGATATGAATGCGTTTGGAAAAAATCCAACTCAGAATGAACTGGGGAAGATGCCGTTGTTATTGCTGGGAAATGGTTCCCTACGGGATATGAAAGACTATAATAATCATGCCATTTCAAAAAAACAACAGGAAAAATTTTTAGAAATGGGTGAAAACCTGAATATTTTTTATTCCCTGGATGAAAAAGAGAAGGAAACTTCCAAAGCCATAGATGATCTTACCACTTTATCCGGCAATTCCGCAAGAGGACCGCAAACCTCATATATGCCCTGTAAAGCCGCTGTAGTAACAGAAGGCAACGAAATCTACATACCCATTTCCCAGGCACAGGATCTCTGCAGAGAAATAGGAGAGCCTTCTGAGATCAGTAAAGTATATCTAAAAATAAATGGAAAAAATAACCTGGAGAACGCAAAGAAAATACTTTCAGGAATTTAACATAATATATAGCAATTCGGCGATTGCCTTCGAAATGGTCTCGCGGCGGGCCGCTGCTTTAAATGGGCGTATCAATTTGTCTGCTGTACGACGGTTTTTTTTCTTTTGCCATCGACCGGCAGAATGGCTTAGTTATTATTTCTGAACGGAGTCCGCTTCTTCTTGTGTGAGTTGACCATTTTTAACTGCATCAGAAATAGCTTTGTCTAATTCCTCAACTGTGGAATAATCCCCGATGTGTACTGCTTTTCCGTTATCTTTTGTTATATCAACACTATAAGAGGAAACTACATCTTCAGTAGGTGGAATCATGGAGTAGGTATCGCCGTCACCGTTGTCTTTGGAATACAATACTCCTTTTTTGATACTTTCCAGAGTTCCTTTATAGCTGTCCATCATAGCAGCTACGCTTTCCTGTGTAAATTCATGGAATACGCCTTCCCCATCATACCAACCATCTCCGGTTCCAATCAAAGATTCCATTTCTTTTTTCTGTTCGTTCATCCACGCCTCATATTCATCAGCTGTCCACCACTGCACATCTGGTGCTGCATTGTTCTTCTCATAATCTGCCTCATCGACCCAATTTTTACCGTCAACGCTGATTTGTCCACCGTCTGTATCCTGATAGAGAATATCTGCACTGGATGTGTTTCCTGTTTCGGATGTTGAAACCTTTGGTGTATCCGAAGCCAATGCACTTGCATAACTTGCATAAGTAACTCCTGCAATGCTTAAACAGATTGCTCCACACAGTCCTATTGACCAAATTTTTTTGTTCTTCATTGATAAAACCTCACTTTCTAAAAATTGTAGCTACCCTCTTGAGGACAGCTATAATATAACAAAGCAACTTGGATATAATTTGCAAGGATTATGGATTTTAGATGGAGTTGTCTATCGGCTGCCTGCAAGGCAATTCAAACCAAAACAGTACACCATTGTTTGTATTTGAAATGCCGTACTTTGCTTGGTGCATTTCCATGATTTTGCCAACAATATAAAGCCCTAATCCGCTTCCGCCGGAATTACGGTTACGAGATGTATCTGCCCGGTAGAAGGCTTCAAACAAATGTGGAATAGAATCGTCAGGCACACGGACACCTGTGTTTTCAATTTCACCACGAATTGTACCATGCGTTTCGGACAAAGATATACGAATCAGTTTACCACTTGGAGAATAGTGAGTTGCGTTTACCAATATATTTTGAATCGCCCGTTCCATCTGTGCTTGTTCCACTTCACAATAAAGACGGGTAGGAATATTTGCTTCAAGGCACTGTTCCTTTTCTTCCAATAAATCTGTTACAGTGGCAATCTGTACCCGAAATATTTCCGCAAAATCAACGGTTTTATATTCAGTTTTTTGAGTTCCTTCCGCTTTGGAAACATACAGCAGCTCTTTTACCAACTTTTCCATCCTATCAACAACGGCCAGGGAACGCTCCATGTACTCTATATGGTTTTCATAACCGCAGACTCCGTTCAGCATTCCCGCCAAATGTCCTTTCAAGATGGTTAGTGGTGTTTTCAGTTCATGGGATGCTGCCGAGAAAAAGTCTACCCGCTGTCTTTCTAACTCCTGTTCCTTTTCAATATCTGTTTTGAGCTGTTGGTTGGCAGTTTGAAGATCGTTCAATGCAGTGGATAGCGAAGCAGATAATGAATTTAGATTTTGCGTCAAACACCCTAATTCATCTTCTCGTCCTGTACCACATTGGCCGGAAAAATCCAATTCTGCCATTTGCTTTGAAATCTTGCTCAGTTGTACAATAGGTCTAGTGATATACCGTGTATAGAGCCATGCACAAAGGAGCGAAAGCAGAAAGACCATTAGGATAACATACGGAAGAATAGACAGCAATACCTTTGTTGCCTGCTGTACAACGAACAAATCTGTTTGAACTGCCAACGCATAAGCAGTGCCGTTTTTTAACGTGAACGGGTAAAAATTTGTCGTGGTTTCCCCAGACGGTTGCATATCTATGAACGATTCATCTTCATCGAATGTAACTGTGCAATCTGCCGAAGTAGTAGAGGTTTCCATTGATGCCTCGGCGGGATATATCATACGACCGTTACTATCCTCAATCCAAAAAGCGGCATTTGTTTCCTTTGAAAAATTAGATATATCATTTTCACAATCAGATATATTGTCAAAAGCTGTCATTTGCTCAACAAGGTGCATAGCGGCTTTCTCTGTGGACGCATTTATCAAATTGGAGTATGTCGCAGGTAACAGCTTTGAAATGAAAAAATATGTTCCGCCGCAAGCCGCACCCAGTAGAAAAAATGTAATTATAAAAATCTTAACTGATAAACGTTGCTTAATGTACTTTGTCAATTCTGTATCCCACTCCTCTGATTGTTTTTATATAGTCAGCATTTAATTTTTTGCGAATGTTCTTTATGTGACTGTCAACGATCCGATCTTCGACATCCAAATCGTCCGCCCACAATCGGTCAAGCAGCATTTGCCGAGTAAAGACCTTTCCCTGATTTTCAAGCATAAGCCTAAGAAGCGCAAACTCTTTACTGGTTAAAACAACCTCGTTTCCGCCTTGATATACATGGAATCCGTCAACGTCCATACTTAGCTCTTTATAAGTAAGCAGGGATTGATTTTGATTTTCCACAGTCCTACGGCGAAGAATAGCCGCAATCTTGCACAGCAGGATTTTGGGCGAAAAGGGCTTTGGAATGTAATCGTCAATCTGCTGTTCAAAACCCCGCAACTGGTTTTCTTCATCCGAAAGCGCAGTAAGCATAATAATAGGGACTTGTGACCGCTTACGAATGACCTCACATACACCATAACCGTCGATTTTAGGGAGCATGATGTCTAACAGCACAAGGTCGATGGTATCCCCAAACATTGCAATGCCCGTCACACCGTCAGAAGCAACAGCGACTTCATATCCCGCATCAATCAGATGGTTCTTTAATATATCCTGAATGTCAATATCGTCCTCAACAATTAAAATCTTCTGCATTGTTCCACCTCCAATTTTTCAAATATAGCAGAGAAATATGTATCTATTATGGAGTCTCAAATTTTATCCGCATTTATTTTACCGCCATTCTTTCAATCTATCAATGTTGTCATCGGGTATGTAGAATAAAATACTACTAAAACATAAAACTGCGTATCGTCCTCATAATCAAACCTGAATACCTTTTACCAAATCGTCACCTTGCTGGACATTTCCGTAGACCAGTTCTTTTATCCTGACAGGCAGAACAGCGAAAGTAACTGCTGCCAGCACATTGATGTCCTTATAAACTCTAATGAAAAAGAATTTGTCGTGATAGAAGCCACAACCGAGGGCATTAAGAAAGCCAGAGAAACGGAGGTTCCAGGAAAATCTACATACCCATTTCCCAGGCACAGGATCTCTGCAGAGAAATAGGAGAGCCTTCTGAAATCAGTAAAGTATATCTAAAAATAAATGGAAAGAATAACCTGGAGAACGCAAAGAAAATACTTTCAGGAATTTAACATAATATATAGCAAGAAGTCTCCTTCCTTTACAGATGTGCAATGAATTGTAAAAGTACTGTACGAACGCTGTAAAAGCAAAAAAGAACACTTGGTTGGTGATGCAGTTCATGGTATAATAGTATCAGTTGATAACATAAATGATAAAAAAGCTAATTTTGTTAAAAAAGGATCACAATGTACATTTGAATATCAGATTTACTGCTTTTTGATCATGTGGTTGTAGTGTTCCGTGCATAGCCCAGAATGGAACTAAGTAAAATTATCAATGTCTGTTCCTTTTTCAAAATCTGAGATTTAATTGGCAGAAGTATATCACATGATAATGTTTATGGTATGGAAAAAAGCTTTCGTTGTAGCCTATGGTTCTGCATGGAAAGTTATTGGATAAAAGATACTGATTAATACTTGGTAAAATGAGGGAGCTCACAAATGAAAAAAATTACAATTGCCTTAATTATGGTTATATCATTAATAGCACCAATTCAGACAATGGCGGAGAGTGTTACTCAGAACGGTACAATAATAGAGCCTTTGGAACAGAATATTGAACAGATCATCGATGAAATCACTTCTGAACCGCGTCCAATAAATTCTGATGCAATACAGAATGTAAAAGAATATATTAGTGAATATTTTGGCAATCAGGGATATGACAATATAGAATACCAGAAATTCGAATATAACGATGAAAACAATGAGAATGCAATAAGGCATTCCTCGCAGGCGGATGTGTTTCTGGCATCAACAGCCGAGAATGCAATTGTTGACGGCATTGGTGAAAATATCATTGTGACAAAAAACTCATCCATTGATACTACAAAAAATCTGATCATAAGTGCCCATTATGACAGTGCAGAAGATTCGGTGGGCGCCAATGATAACGGTTCCGGAGTGGCAGCAGTGCTTGAACTGGCAAGGATTTTAAAAGATACAGAGATACCGTATAATATAAAATTCATCCTGTTCTCGGGCGAAGAGAAATATATGCTGGGTTCAAGATGGTATGTTGGTAAGCTGACGGAGGACGAGCGGAAACAGATCATCGGAGTAATAAATATTGATACTATTGCAGAAAAAAGTGATCTGGGTTATATGGCGATGATCGAAGGAAACAAAAGACCAGACAATGCGGAATATGATGATGAGGGATTGAAAAAACTGGCAGAATTAAATAAAAACAGTATGTCAGAACTATTTACACCCAGTGACAGATTTTTCCTGACAATGGCAACCAACAGTGACCATTATCCGTTTGCATTAGTGAATATCCCGGCAGTATCTATTGTCCAGGACTGGCAAGATGGTTTGAACGTGAATGATAGTTCTGATGTAAAAGAAAATATGGATATACAGAGAATTGTGGAAGTGATTGATCAGGTTATGGAAGTACTTCCAACGATCAATTAAATTTATATCAAAAATCTCCCACTAATGGTAGTGTCAGATAAAAAACATTGTAGAAGTCAGTAATATTAATGTTTTTCATGGTGCTAGCACGGTGTGAAGTCGAAACAATCAAATACTGACAGAGACTAGGAGGTGGAATAATGAAAAAATGGATCGTGATGCTGGCGGTACTTGTTATGTTCTGTCTGGCGGGATGCGGGGAAAAGCCGATGACAGCAGTGTATTTTCATACAGATGATAACAGCTGGTATTTTGCGGATCTGGACACGGACACGATTTTCTCCGGAACGATACCGGATAAGCTTACGGATGAGAATGGAAAGAAGCTGACAGAGGAAGATATGACAGACGGAGATGTTTACCTAATCTATGGAGATGGTATCATGCTGGAAAGCTTCCCGGGACAGTATCCGGGAATCACAAAGATGGTACGGAAAGAACAAGGCAATCAGGAAAAGGCCGATCATTACCGGAAAGAGCTGCTTTCCATGATGCGTCCGGTGACTGGAGAGTGATAAAATAAAGCTTTTTTATAAAAATATTAAAAGAAAATATATATCCATTTCTTCTATATTTTGATAAACTATATATTAAGGCCACTGAGAAGAATAAATTTTAACAAATGTAGCAAGAATTCTCCCACCTCTTCAGGTGGTGAGATGAATTGCACATCTGAGCATATCTGCTCAAAAAAAATCTCTATAGTATAAAAGAAACACTCGTTCTCCCTTCCCTGATGTAGTATACTGAAAAAGAACAATTAGTTCATAAATACATATCCGTCGATATAAGAAAAAGGACGATAAATATAATGGAGTTAGACCATGAAAGATGCATTCTGGAGTCAGATCTTCTGTCTGCTCAGTGCAGGCGGAGCAACGATTGAAACGATACGGCAGTATATAGAAAGCCAGGGTGAGAAGAATGA
>NZ_JAMOYY010000045.1:0-22846 GCF_023669475.1 Blautia sp. MB18-30
TAAAACAATTTTTTATATTATTTTTTATTTTAATCTTATATTTCTACTATCATCAATTTTTCAGATATTTTCAACGCATAAACAATGCTATTAACTACAATATTTCCAGAAAATTCATCATAGGTTTGTGTTGCCACAAAGAAACGCTGGCTCTGAAAATCAAAGCCGTCGTTCCAAATTGTCTGCTTTTTCTTTTGCCGTCGTGCGGCAGATAATCAATTCGTTCTATTTTGAACTTCTTTTATGCTACCTGATGTCTGCAATAGGAATGAATCGCCAAGAATGTAAACACAAATAATTCAATTCCTGCCGAAAGCAAAATAATATGCGGTGTCCAGAAACTCATCCCACCGATATTCAGATAATTGAAATTTGCAAGCTGACAAAGGAAATTGTTCTGCATACCAATTCCGGCAGATGGAAGTATGGTAGAGAGCCATGTTGCTCCCATCGCCACATAAGCAAAAAACGGCATGAGAAGAACTACAATAGAGATCAGCAAAACTGTCAATGTGTCTTTACATTTTGCAGACAGGAACAACGTACAGCTAACCGTTGCTAATACAGAAAGTAAGCCCGCTGCTGCGAGAATGATCTGCAACTGCCCCAGATTGATGTTTGGCAGGTTAATGATAGAGTATCGCATCTGAAACGATGTTTTTAAGCAATCCGTCCCGAACGCTGCATCTAAAATCAGAATGTGTACCGTGATCCCGACAAGGAAAGTAACAACGAAAAGTGTAAATGCTGCCAGAATTTTGGTAATTGCTAATTGTTTACGCCCGTATTTGGTGGTTCGCAGGATGCAGTCACCGCCCGTTTGATATTCTCCGGCAAAAGTAGGAGCTGCGATTGCCACACACAAAATAGCAAGGAACAAAATATAAAACTCAATATAATCAAATGCATCTTTAGAAATTCCAGAATGAAGATAAAATGGCGTATCAAGTTCTGAATATTTTTCAAGAGCTTTCTGTTGTGCGGTTTCGTTTTCTCTTTGCTCATTCCGCATGACATCCTGTAAATGTTCTGCGCACTTTTCATAATAGGCTCCGTCAATGTCATTCGGGTCAATATCCATTAAATCAGCACCAATGCCTGTTAATGGATCAGCAAACGCTTCGGGCAGACCCATCAGCAAGTGACGGAACGGGACGATTTTTTCAATAAATACAGCCAGAGGAAAGCCCTCTTCCTCGACTGGCCCATATTCTCGAACGCAGCTTTGATAAGTTTCCAAAGCCGATTTGATCCTATCCGGGGTCACTTCACCAGCGGATGTTTTATATAAATCTTGTTTGTACTTGATCGCTGCCAAGCCGTCTAATTCTGTAACCGTGCCATCTTCGTTTGGACGGTTAATACCCTCAAATGAAATAGGCAGGTATGCCATGGCTACGGAAAGCAAAAGTGCGATTGCAAGTATAATCAGGGTGCGCCGTGACTTCAAAATACGTTTTATTTCAAGTCTAAAGAGTCGCATATTATCTCTCCTCCTTTTCCAAGTCTGTCTGCGGAAACAACCACAGATACAGATCTTCCAATCGTGGTTCCGTTGTAACAGATCCATCAATTTCCGAGTGTTCGGACAGATAACGAATAGAAACCTGATTGTGATCTTCGCCTCGCTGATTGATAATGTGCAGCCGCATTTCACATTCCGGCAGCTTTGAGGCCGGAATTGTGCAATTCCAAACCTTGCCCTCAATCTGCTTGACAAGTTCTGCGGTAGTTCCGACATCAACAATTTCTCCGGCTTTCATAATTGCGTTGCGCGTAGAAATATATTCTATGTCAGATACGATATGGGTGGAAATCAACACGATTCGATCATGCGAAAACTCGGAAATGAAATTCCGCAGACGCACGCGCTCTCCGGGATCGAGTCCTGCTGTCGGTTCGTCCATGACAAGTATCTCCGGGTCGTTCAACATAGCCTGCGCAATACCAACACGACGCTTCATGCCACCTGACAGATTGGAGATTTTTTTCTTTTTCACATCGGAGAGCGAAAGAATGTCCAACAAATGATTGATCTTTTTGGTAGTTGCTCTTGTGGGAATATCTTTCAGCGCAGCTATATACTCCAAATAATCTTTGACCGTAAAATCCCGGTGATACCCAAAATCCTGCGGCAGAAAGCCAAACTTGCTTCGGTAGACTTCACCTAACTCTCGAATGTTTTTTCCGTCATAGTAAACTGCTCCGCTGGTTGGTGTCATAATATCAGCAATCATGCGCATGAGCGTGGTTTTCCCTGCACCATTCGCCCCCAAAAGTCCCCAAACGCCGGGAGTCAATGTCAGATTGACATCATTTACTGCTGTTTTGTCTTTGAACTGCTTGCTTAAATGCTCTATTTTCAGTTCCATGCTTACACTCCTTTCTTTTGCTTCGGCTGAACAATAAAAAGCCTTTGTTCGATAATCATTGTACCGAACAAAGGCTTTTCAATCTCAAAAATCACACGCTTAAATTCCTAAGTAATTCCTAAGATCACAGTCTTATTTTCCTAAGCGGAAAGGGGTAATGTAATCACAAAGTCTATAGTTTCGTTTTGACTGGATGCAGTAATCTTTCCACCATGTAAATGTATAATTTCTTCCGCAATAGAAAGACCAAGTCCCGCACCACCTGTATTAGAAAGCCGGGCATCATCCAAGCGATTGAATTTCTCAAATATACTGTTAAGCTGTTCCTCCGGGATTGTTTCCCCACGATTTTCAAAAGTAATCTGAATATCATGCTCTAACCGTTTGGCGGATATAGTGATTTCTGTCTGCGGGTAACTATATGACGCGGCATTTCGTAAAAGGTTACTGAAAACTCTCGCCAGCTTTTCGGGATCAGCGTTCACAGATAAGTTGTCCTCCGCAGTAAATACCGCCGTGTTGCCATTTGCAGAGAGTGTCGGGTATATTTCATCTATTACCTGCGCAATCAGACAATGCAAATCTACATTTTCTTTTTTGATAATGACCGTATGTGCATTGTACTTGGTAATTTCAAAAAGCTCATTGATAAGTCTTTCAAGGCGCTCTGCTTTGTCTAACGCGATCTTGACATACTTTTCCTTTTGCTGCTCAGGCATATCAGAGGCTTCATGGAGTAGGCTCAAATAACCGATCACTGTTGTTAAAGGTGTGCGTATATCATGTGCCAGATACATGACAATTTCATTTTTCTTTTCTTCAGCCTGCTTTGCAGCCTGCTTGCTTAACAGAACAGACATTTTGATCTGATTGAGCTGTTCCTCCAGTTCTTTCAGAGGATCAGACAACGATACTGTATGACTGTTCTGCTCATAGACCGTTTGGGTTGCGTCAATTACTTCATCCAGATAGTCCCACGGCTTTTTCCAATAGTAATTGAAGATACATACAAAGCCTATCACCAGATACAGAATAAACAGCGGACCAAGCCTCCAGTAGATCCATGCAAAAATATCGTTGTCAAATTTTGAAAAGATGTAGTCCAAGAGAAGGGTCAAACCATATCCAACAACGGTATAAATCAGCAATGATAGATATAAGCGCACTTTAAGGCGCTTTTCTGTTGTCATTTCTTTCTTCGACATGAGAATACACCTCCTACCGATTAGCAAACAGAATTAAGCCAAGCAGTCCAATCACGACAACACTTACTATGCTTGCCAGAATGGAAAACAGTCTGTTTGCTTTTATTCTATTTCCGATTAACCGAGCCGTCATCGAATATACAGCAAGCCCCAAAAGACCACCTGCCGTATTTGTGAGTACATCAGTAATATCAGAACGTCCGACTGCTAAGATATACTGCATAGTTTCCAATAAAAAACTTGTTCCAGCAATCAGCATGAATTTCACATATAATTTTGTTCCTGGCAGAAGCATTTGAAGATAAATACCCATAGGCACAAAAATCAAGAAATTATCGAGCCCCTCTGTTAAGTGAAATGCTGCTCCGATTTCCTTGTCATAGTGAAAAGGAATAAAGTTTATACTTCTTATCTTATCCAGATCACTGATTGAAAATTGTAGTTTAAAAAGTATGATCCAAACCAAAAGTGCCAGATAAATTAAGAATAAAATGGTTACAAAGCAATTTGATTTTCTTTTCATAGCGTACTCCTTTCGCTTAAATTTTGTAACCAACACCCCAAATCGTTTTAATATACTGCGGAGTATCGGAAGTATCTTTCAGTTTCTCACGCAGATGCCGGATATGCACAGTAATTGTGCTGCTGTTTTTAGAGTAGTATTCATCTTTCCAAACTGCATGAAACAGTTCCTCAATGCTTACAACATTCCCGGCACTTTCCAAAAGAACCTGGAGGATAGAAAATTCTGTCGGTGTCAGAGAAACCGGCTCACCGTCTAACAGACATTCATGGGTCTGCACATTCAGGCACAATTTGTTATAGGAAAGTTCCGATGGAACTTTCTCTGTGATGATACTGGGCAAATATTTCTTGTAACGTCTTAACTGCGCTTTCACTCTGGCAATTACTTCAAGTGGGCGAAAAGGTTTTGTCACATAATCGTCCGCTCCCAATGTCAGCCCCGTTATTTTATCCGTTTCCTCAATTTTAGCCGTTAGCATGATGATTGGATAAGTGTATTTCTTTCGGATAAGCTGGCAAAGTGAAAAACCGTTCATATCCGGGAGCATAATATCCAGAATGGCAAGATCAATGTCGCCGCTTTCAATACACGACATGGCATCCGTTGCGCAATAAAATTTATAAACGATGTAATTTTCGTTTTTCAAGTAGACCTCCAACAGATCCGCTATATCTTGCTCGTCATCTATAATCAATATCTTTTCAGACATATTTTCAACTCTCCTTTTTGCTTGTACTCGATTAAGTATAACAAATACAGCATCTAAATTCACAATGGATTACATGAGAAATTATTAAGATTTTCCTAATTTTTTTTCATGCTAATATGATAATGCACATTAGCATATTAGCATGAAAGTAATCACAAATAACACCCATGAACAAATTTAATTATAACAATGTCCCTTTGCAAATGCTTGTTTTATTGCTTTTATTATGGAATACTATCGAAAGTAGACATTTTTTTGTGCAAAACCACGAACTTGTCCATTTATAAGAAAAAGAATAAATTATTAGGGATATTTTTGATTTCTGCACGTCTAAGAAAATGCTGGCTGGCAAAAAAAAAGGTGGTGTTTAAATGACAAAGGAACAACTTGGATCTCTGATCCTAGATTCAGAAAGACAATTATACTCAACTGCAAAAACAATTTTATTTAGTGACTATGACTGTGCAGATGCTATTCAAGAAACAATTGTGAAGGCTTTTTCCAACGTCGGCACATTAAAAAACGATAACTATGCCCGGACCTGGTTAATCCGTATCTTAATCAACGAATGTTACAGCCTTGTGCGTAAATCCAGTAAATTTATCCCATTGGAAAATCTGGCTGACAGACAGGAACCGGAATCAGAAAAAACAAAGAATTACAGTGAATTGTATACAGCCGTAAATTCCTTAAAAGAGGAACTGCGTTTACCCGTTATTCTATACTATATAGAAGATTTCAGTGTAAAAGAAATCGCCCAGATCCTTGAAATATCGGAAGGTGCCGTTCAAAAGAGACTTGCAAGGGCAAGAGGAAAATTAAGGCAGGAATTACAGGAGGTGTCAATATGAGATTAGAAGATATGAAAAACGATATTCCCGAAACACCGGATTTTATCCATAATATGATTCAAAATGAGGTAGCAAAGCAGCTGGCGGATAATAAAGTGGCGAATCTGCGAAGAAGAAAACGATGGACAGCTCCGAAAGTTGCCGCAGTGGCAGCTGCGTGTGCACTGGCAGTTTCCACGGCAGTATATGCAGGAGTAAATCTGTATCACTGGTTTTTGGAAAAACAGGGTTCTTATGGTGTTTCAGTCAAAATTGATGCTGGTGATGCAGCAAAGAAGACCGTGCTTCCAGATGAGGTCCCAGAGGTAGATCTGTCTGCTAAATATGTTCCGGAGGGCATGAGCTGGATTGACGAGTACCATCTCCAATATCCTGAGCATGGCATGACTGGCGGGTTCAGTTTTTCATTTGTCCTGTTGGATAAAAATGATCTGGGACAGGTAGTACAGGATCAGAATGTTATTGATAGTGAAGAGCGTACATTTGGAAAATACCAGGGGATATATCTCAAATATAATAGCATTACCGAAAACGGGGCTCTTAACCAGAGAATTTATCTTGTCTACCCGGATTTATATCGTGTGCTTATGATCTACATCGGAGATGATGTGTCAAAGGATGAAGCCATAAAAGTTGCAGAAAATCTGGTGATTGAGGGAAACACGACTATGGTAAAGACCGCCGGATTGCCTACATGGAGCGGAGAGATGATATCTGAAAAGACAGAAGATGATAATGATGAAATAAGTACTTCTGTAAATGAGAAAAAACTACCCATTTACCAAATTGGTGACACCTTTGATCTGGATGTGATTGGTGAAAACACAAATGGTGAATATCTGGAAAAAACGATTTCTGCAAAGGTAGATTCTGTTCAAATTTCTGATGATCTTCAGCTTCTCGATCCGGACAAAATACCACAAGAATGGGCGGAAGCCATTGATGCTGATGGAAAGCTATCTACAAACACATTGAATTATGTGAAATCTGGCGACGGAATCGATTCCCTGGATGAAATTGTGAAGTCAGAGGAAGTGAATCAGAAACTGGTCTATGTTACAGTTACCTATACCAATCATTCAAATGAGGAAATCGACCATATGCTTTATCTTGGTGCTTTACTGACCCTGACTAAGGAAAATGGAAAAGTACAGCTTTACATTCCAACAGAACAGGCCGGCGATGGCTATGACTACATTAGCTGGGACGGCGTGGCAAAGACTGGAGGAATGGTATATTATAGTGTCTCTGAAAATTATGGCAATGGTGGAAACTACATTTCCTCTATAAAACCAGGCGAAAGTGTACAGCTAGCTGAACATGGCCTGGATCGTAAATGAAAGCGACCTCAAAAATCTGTATCTGAATGTGACTGGAGACGGAGCTTCATATGAGTTCTCTGAATATATACTGAAAAAGGGACTAGTAGATATTCGCAAATAATATGCTATCGTTTATGATCCCATTTTTTTATATGTCATATATGAAAAAGCGTTTTTCGATTCCTTTTGGTTTCGAAAAACGCTTTCTTTGCTTCTTCGATCTCTGCACATGAAGTGTAATCTGTGGTATCCAATACGATTTCCTCATTCTTTCCATTGCCGGTTAATAATTATAACGACAGTGTACTATATGAAGCAACCGACAACAACAAAAATCATTAAATGAGTTTCGACAGAAAAAGAGATTCCACACTGTAAGTGGAACCTCTTATCTATTAACGCAATGGACAATCAGATACTTTTATATTTTGAGCCAGTTTATGCAACCCAAGATGTCTGCAGTAGTTTTCCAAATCTTTTGGATTCTGGGATGAACGTGGTCCGATAATAATTGAATTGATAATATCTTCCCTGTGCATATTTTCTGTTTCTAAGACTTTTTGTAAATCTAAAATGTAGAACTCTTTTATTATATTGAATGTTTTGTATTCGATATGAGGATCGTTGTCCGTTACAAAATATGGTGCGATTCGGATTTCCTTTTCAGCAGTAAATGTAGGATGTTTGTGAATAAGGGCACATAATGCTAAATTATCAATGAATCCATCTAAGTTGGAAAATCCTTCCAGAATTCCAGTGGAAATATATGAAGACAATAATTTGTATAATTCATGATCCCTGGTCTCCTGAGTATAATACTGTTCGCCAATGATCATCCCATGATAATATAACAGGTTGTGCAATGCTTCGGTATTGAATTCTATTGCAACACCACGTCCATGATCGGCATAGCGGTCCCATTGAGCTGCATCGTCTAATGCCTGTGACAAACAGAACATAAAAAGGTGTTTTTGCGATGTTCTGTCATATATTTCTTTAAATATTTTATCAACATCACATTTGGGTTTTATATTGTTTTGGGTAAGACCGTTCTCAATGTTCTGCTTCAGGTTATCAATAAACCCAATCACTTCTTTTGCATCATTCACATTCGTTGCGCTGCCAAACCAAATCTTTTTTTTCCTTAAAATTCCATCCAAGGCTGGAAAAGAAGTGTAATGCCATAAAGTTTTACCAACTTTCTGAACAAATTTGTCAGTAGATTCCTGTCTTTTCTGAATTTCTACTAAATTGTAGGTCATATACAATACCTCTTCTGAAATAATATCATTTGAATATGCATCGATCGGACAAATCCTTTATTCTGTATAGATGTTCCCATTCTCATCCGTCCAGGTGCCGTCACCATTGTCTGTGTATCCGACCCCATCTGCGTCACAATAATAATAATCTCCGTTTGTTGTTTCTATTACATTAACAGTACCGTTACTGCCCTGGAGTTCATGCTGTTCCAGTTGGTTTCCGAAATGATAACCTTCGTCATTCCAGGTACGATATGAATTTCCATTGGCATCTGCCCAGTTTCCATCTCCCTGATAACTGTATCGGCTCCCATAATAATCAGAATAGGTCCCATCTCCGTTATCGTAAAGAACTCTGGATTCTTCATCTCCTCCACCCGGTGCTACAATTGATGCTACACCGGAAGTAGTACTGAATCCACTGGTATATGGTACGCCTGCTGGCAGATTTTCATAAGATGAAACAGACCCGTTGTTGTCAGAGGTAATTCCATCATCGGTCGTTTCACTTACCTGTCCGCTGTTTTCCATGGCAGGTTCATCGTTTGTTTCCGCATCTGCTTTTTCCTCTTCGTCTACAGAATCCTCTGTATCTGTATTCTCTGTCACTCCTCCTTCGTCCTGGGTTTCAGCAGCTTTCTGCATAGTTACCATTTCAGAAAATGGTGCATAATCCGGTACATTATTTTTCTCTGGATCTGCATTTTTTTCAATACCAGACTTCTCCGTCTCTACTGAAACTGTATCTGTCCCGGCAGAGACATTAAATACCAGATTACCGCCTGCAAGCAGCAGCGTCACAAGAATTCCCGGAAGAATTCCTTTGCGGAGTTTCCGAATGTTCACCATATACAGAATCCGATCTTTAAACACCATTTCGCTGTCATTAAGACTTGCTGTCACATATGGAATCTGATTTTCCATGGCTACTGTCCTGAGAAGCAGCTGTCGATATAATTTATGTTCCTTTTTATTAACTCTGCGAACAACTGCTGTATCACACAGATTCTCAATATCCTTATCCGCTTCTTTCAGCATGATAAGAAGAAAGGGATTGAACCAGTATATCGATGCACAGATTCGAAGGAGCATCTTATACCAGAGATCCCGATGGCAATAATGTGTAAGTTCATGGTAAAAGATAAGTTTTCTTTCTTCTGCTGAATACCCGGTTGCTGGTAGATACAATTTTGTATGTAAAAGTCCTGCAAGAAGCGGTGTGGTAAGACCTGCGTTTTGCCTGAGTTCCGGTATTCTGCGTACGTGCTTCTTTTGACACGCTGCACGGTACATCTGAATACTCACCGTATCACTTACCTGCAGACTCATCCGTTCCAGATTCCTTATAGAAAAATAATATGCCAGCAATTCTCCCGTCAGTTTAAGTACCGCTACGCTCAGCCAGACAGCAGCAAAAATCAAAGCCACAATTCCCAGCCATTTATCTGATTCGTACCTGACAGTTCTCTTTTGTTCCGGGATTTCTGTCAGATTTTTCATGTCTTTGCTCGCAGATGATACGTTTTCTGTTATCTTCTGACTTTCCTCTGGTCTGACTGCGTAATCCGTTATCTTCGGGCTTTGCGTATTCTGTTGACTGCTTCTAAGTACTTTGAAATCCACCAGTGCCAGATTCGCCGGAAGGCGCACCGGAACACAAAGGCTTATCGTAATCAACAGCCAGATAAGGTACTTCCATCTCGCTGATACACGTCCTTTAAACAGAGTCGCAAGCACTTTTACCAGTAAAATTACTACTGCTGCAATAACATTCAGTTTCAGAATGTGTAGAATGAAAACCTCCATAATTCGCTATTCCTCCCTGTCCTCCAGGTTCTTAAGAAATTCACTGAGATCCTGGACTTCTTCCGAGCTGATCTTCTTTCCATGATAAAGTGAAGTTACAAACTTTTTTAGTGAATTCCCATAAAGTTTCTCAAGAACACTCTGGCTTTCATGTGCCTGATAATCTGACTGCGAAACCAGGGGTGTATACAGATTCATTTTTCCCTGTTTCGTCACTTCCACGAAATTTTTGTTCTCCAATCTGGTCAGCAATGACAAAATTGTTGTTGATGCAAGTTTTTTCTTCATAGTGATCACTTTCTCAATCTCCGGTCTGGTCATCGGCGGAGTATTATTCCAAAGAACGAGCATAATATCCAGCTCTGATTCCGGAAGTCTCTGGTAAGTTTTTTTCACTTTTTCATACCTCCTGTTACATATTTTCTACAAATGTAGGAATAACTCTATTTTACCACGGTTCACGGAAATGGCAAGGGCTTTTGCACAATTTGCAAATGCCCTTGCCATTCCTGCAGCTACTGACCACTATCAGTCTATTTCTGTATAACTGCTGCCATTTTCATCACTCCATGTCCCGTCTCCATTGTCCGTAAATCCTGTACCATTTTCGTCCTGGAAATAATAATCACCATTTGTAGTTTCCGTAACCGTCACAGTATTACCGTTTGCATCCTGAAGGTCATGCTGTTCCAACGTATGTCCCAGATGATGAGTATCATCATTCAGAGCTGAGTAGGTATTTCCATTTTCGTCGGTATAAGTCTCATCCCCATTATCGGTATAGTTCATTCCATCATCTCCACGATATTCACAAGAATAATCTTTGTGAAGAATGTAATTAATCTCAATGGTATTTCCATCACTGTCAACTAATGTCATTGGTGAGGTAGAAAGGATATCGGAATCATCATTGCTGTCCGAGGATTTTGCAGAAGCATTTTCTTCTGTATCGGAGGAATCTGAATCTCCTCCTGACTTCTGACTGGCAGTATCTGTAGTTGCCTTATCAGAATCATCAGAAGAATCATCGGTCTGGTTTTCATTCTCCTGTCTGGTAAGTGAAGGATTTCCAGGATACGAAATATATTCTACAAATTTTCTGACGTCACTGATGTCATCTGCATCTTTTGCATATCCCACTGCCATATACAGGCTGTTTCCCTCTGAATAAATTGTCTGATAGCAGGCATCGTATGTGTCATTGCATTTGGCAATCCCTGTTTTGACATCCTCCAGTGAATATTTATAGATATTTACATAATCATTTCCGTTCGTATAGCTTGCATAGGTACCTTCCGTATCTGCTTTTTCCCATTCAGATCCAGCCGGCGGCTGTGTATAGAAATCGTTATTTCCTGCTGCCATAACCGTTGCAGCTGAAAAAATCCCAAGTGTTGCTACCGTCATAAGTGTCATAAATTTTGTCTTCATCGTGGATTCTCCTAGAATTTTATTTTCTACATCTGTAGAAGTTAATTGTATTCTACAACTGTAGAATACAATTGTCAATTCTTTTTTCTATATTTTTTTATCATCTCAGTTTAATTTCTATTTTTCCTTCCACTGGGCTATATAAATCCAGAGGATCTTCATCGCTTTCATAAACACGTCCTTCGCCTTCTCCAAATGATTTGCGGCATACTGGACATGATAGTCAGAACTAATATTTCTTTTTTCATTTTTCTGCAATCGTATTTCCATCAAAAGTGCCATTTTACGCCATTCTTGCAATAAAAAAAAGGTCCTCCCGGATAGACTATTATTGTTCCTGTCCATCCAGAAAGACCTGAAAATTAAAATGTTATATTTTTTAGAAATTATCCATTAAATTTCTGCAAACATTTAAATAAAATCATGGGTTTCGTTTTCTACAAACTCCCCATCTAAGAAAGCAAGATCATCCGTAGCTTCCTGTACTTCTGCTTCCTCGTCAGAATATTCTATCTGCCCACCTTTCTCTTCCTGCCTTTCACACCATATGACCAGACGTTTGGAGGCATCTGTTCCACAGGTGGAAAGCAGAAGCGTCGGGACTTCTTCCTGCGTTCCAAGTAAAAAAGCATCTCCATCTGCCGGTGTATACTCGCATTTTACGATCACAAAGATCCATACCCCTTCATCCGGAAGATACAGATAGAGGATATGGTGTTCTTTTAAAAATTTATCGCCAAGGAAATTTCGAAGTCCGCGGAACATGCTGCCATCTTTCATATTGTGACCATAAATGATGTTCTTGTCATCAGAAAAATCGGCATTGTTATCGGAATCCAGGAAAATGGCCCCTGCCACATGTTCTGTCTTCTTAAAAGTATGTGTCAGGTAATAGGAGTCATCGTTTCCCTGAACTACCGGGTAATCAATGCTGGTATCTGGGATCCGGATCCATGCAACGATATCCGGATTGATCTTTTTTAATGCCTTAAAATCAACCACGGTCTGTTTCCCATCGCTTCCGTCTGTTCCTTCTGTGTGGTCATCCTCATCTGTTTCCTTGACGTATGTACGCAGGTCTTCATATTCCTGCACACCTTCCCGGTACATAAAGTAAATGCCAAAACCGGTACATACGCAAAAACTGAGTACCATCAGGCAGACTGCCACGATCATGATTTCTTTTATGTATCTCATACAAACCTCCGATTATTCTTCCTGGAAAAAGGGCTGCCGGTAAATCGAGCAGCCCTGAACCGTATTCCTTAATTTCCTTTTTTCTTCTTATACCAGATCACGCCGCCAATGCCGCAGGCAGAAAGGACTGCCAGAAGGATCGGAAGCCAGATGTTGGTGCTGTCCCCTGTTTTCGGGCTGTTTCCTGTCGGTGTGCTACCGGAAGGGGATTTGGTGTTTTTGATCTCTTTTACGATCTCGATCACCTTGGTTTTTCCGTCTTTGTATTCAAAGCGGATCTCTTCTTTTTTGCTGCTTAATTCATAACCATTTGGTGCTTTGGTCTCTACCAGGATATATTCCACGGTTTTCTCTACTTTTCCATTTTTATAAGTAGCAATCGGAAGCTTGCCGCTTGTCGCTGTTCCGGTCTTATCCGTTACCAGTTTTTCTACGACTTTTCCGCTTTCCTTTTCACGCAGTTCAAATTCTGCTCCTGAAAGGGCTGCCTTACTGGTGGAATCGGTCTTTTTGATGACCAGTTTTCCATATGGATGTGCGTCCTTCATTTTGACTTTCTGGACTTTTCCGGTATCTTTTACCGTAAATTTCACATCTTCCGCAATGAGGTATCCATCCGGAGCCTGCTCTTCACGAAGGGTATATTCGCCTACCGGAAGTTTTTCGACCATATGCGGTTTATCCGTGGACGTCCAGCTTTCAACTTTCTTTCCATCTTTATCCAGGATGATCAGTTTTGCTCCCGGTACCTCACTGGAATCCGTAATGTCTTTCTTGCTGATTTCCACTTTGGTCACATCATCAAGCATCTGGTGTTTCTGTACTTCTTTTGTGTTTTCGACGGTAAATTCAATACTTTCCGCAGTCACATAACCATCTGCCGGCTTTGTTTCTGTCATCTTGTATTTCTTTCCTACGATAAGGCCCTTGATGATATGTGCTTCCTCTTTGGATACCCATTCATCCACCGTATTTCCATCCTCATCTGTTACCTTTAAGGATGCTCCCGGAAGTTCTTTTTTGTCCGTCAGGTCTGCTTTGGAAAGTTCTACCGTAGTCTGTTCATCTTCAAAGGTGAACGCATACTCTGCAACACTGGTTCCACTGCCCTGGTACTCAAAAGTGAATTCCTGCGGTTCCTGGTCTGTCACATAGCCATCCGGGGCGGCAAGTTCCTTAATGTAGTACCTGCTGTCAATCGGGAGATCTGCAACAAACTGGATCTTTCCATCCTCATCTGTGGTCTTCAGTTCGATCAGAGTGTCTTTCGCAAGGAGTACTTTTCCTTTTGAAGATACGATGTCGTCTGCTGCATAGAGGCCAAAGATTGCCCCGGAAAGTACTTTGTCACTGTCCTTTTCTTTTTTCAGGACTTCCACCTGTACCCTCTGGCGCGCATTCTGCCAGTCGGCACTATAAGTAACCAGAGGTGTATCCTGGTCACGGTATGTAAGATCCACATATCTTGGTTCATTATCCAGAACGTAGCCATGTGCGGTCTCTTTTTCCACGATGTAATAACGTCCAAGCGGGAGGTTATCCATCTGGGCGATACCATTTCCATCTGTTGTAATGGAGCCGACCAGTTCATCTGCCGCATAATAATCTGCACTTACCCCGTCTGCTGCACGGATGGCTTCTGCCGCGTAAACATTGAAGGTTACATCAGTCAGGTTTCCGGTCACATAGTTGAACAGGTGCTCGATCATGCCTTTTGCATTGTCAAGAAGGGATACGCTGTCTAAGAATTCCCCTTTCTTGTTTACCAGAAGTCTTGCTACCGGGACTTCATCTTCCATTTTGACTTTCTGTACTTCTGCAGTATCAGAGATCGTAAACTCTACGTCTGTTGCACGTAAGTAGCCATATGGTGCAAGCTCTTCACGCAGAATGTAAGTTTTTCCAACCTGAAGTCGCTTGATCACATGTGGGGAATCCTTTACGGATGTCCAGGAATCGATCACGTTGCCATCCTTATCCAGTACACTCATGGAAGCCCCGTCAAGTTCTGTTCCGGTCGTGATATCTGCTTTTGTTACTTCTACCGTTGTCGGCTGGTTTTTCTTCACGGATTTTAATTTGATCGTTTTTACGTCCTGGCCCTGGTATGTGGCATCAAATTCCAGGATCTCATCAGAAGATACATAACCCGCCGGTGCCTGCAGCTCTTTCACATAGTATCTGCCAAGCGGAAGATCCAGCGTAAACGCTGCCTTACCTTTTTCGTTGCTTGTGATCTCCTGAAGCAGTGTATCTGCTTTTACAATCACCTTGTCGCCGGAAGAAATTGCTTCTTTATTGTATAATCCAAAGGTTGCACCTTTTAAAGCCTTTCCGGTCTCAGCATCCCGTTTTTCCACACTCAGCTCTACTTTCTGGCGTTCATTGGAAAATTCCAGTTTTTCTTCGATCTCCGGTGTGTTCTGATCCTTATAGATAAAGGCTACTTCCTGACTGTCTGGATTTAAGACAAATCCGGCCGGTGCTTTTGTTTCTTTCACACGGTATTTTCCAAGCGGAAGGTCTTTGATAACAGCTTCCCCATTTTTATTAGTGGTCACTGTTTTTACCAGGGTATCCTTTGCATAGATCACGTGACGGTTTCCCTGCTCGTCCACCTGATGATCCGGTGTGAAAATATCTTCTGCTGCGTAGATTTCAAATTCTGCCCCTTCCAGGGAAGCTTCTTCGTATACAAAATCTTTTTTAAAGGATTTTAAGGTTTCACCGGATTTATGGATCACCAGTTTGCCCTTGACCGGATGGTTTTCATAGGTCACGGTAATGATGGCATCCCCGCTGACGGAATCCATCTGATAAGCTGTATTCTTATCAACTTTGATCTCCACATACTGGGTATTCTGGGTGTAGCCATCAGGCGCTCTCACTTCCTCAATCCTGTAATTTCCGCATTTTAAGGATTCCGGAAGAATCAGGTAACCATTTTCGTCCGTAAAATAGGATTTATGGACAACCGTATTTGGATAGGTCGTTACCTGTTCCACGTACTTTTTCGCATCCAGGTCGTACACTTTGAATTCTGTATTGGCAAGGAGGACCGGCTGTTTGGTCTCATCATCCTGTTTCACGATCTTAAGCTTTGCTTTGAACTCATCGTCCAAAAGGACTCTCCATACCTGCGGTGTGCTGCTGTTCTCGGTTACGGTTACGATAAAATCATCTACCGGCATGAAATTATGCGGTGTTGTGGTCTCACGGACAATGTAGCGTCCATAAGGAATCGGGATGCTGCACGCATAGCCGCGTTCATCGGTAAACATTTCTGTTTTTCCATCTTCCGTAAGAACGATCGGGGTCGCATTTGTAAAGTCATAGCTTCCATCGTCCTTTACAGTCAGGCTGCTGATCAGATAAGCAGAGAATCCGGCACCTTTTAAAAGGTCCGCATCGGTCTTATCATTATCCGCTGCTTTAATCAACTGGAATGGCTGTTTGATCACGTCTTCTTTGGAAACGGTATTTCGTTTTACCGTCTCTACCTGGTCTCCTTCGTAGTTACAGTTTACATCATGCTCCTCTTCGTCCAGAAGATAACCTACTGGAGGCGTGATCTCCTTCAAATAATACTTTCCAAGATACAGATTGCTTACGCTTGCTTTTCCCTCTTTATCGGTCGTCAGGGTAGCTACCTGTTCGTCCTTTTTATAAAGGACTCCGCTCCTGCCATCCGGATGGTTAATGTCTTCCCTTGCATAGAGCCCGTAAATGGCTCCTTCAAATACGGCATCTCCCTGTGCGCTGTTTCCTGTCTCGCTGTCTTCTTTTACCAGGTCGATTGTTGCATTTACACGCTTATTTGTAAAGGTATGGCTAAAGTTTACCTTTTCTTCCTTATCATTGGTGAACTTAAAAGTGAAGGTGTAAGTATCCTCACTGTTTCTAAGGTAAAGTTCCGGTGCCTGGATCTCCCGGATGCTGTAGCTGTAATTAATCGGAAGTTCCGCTTTATAAGAAGCTTTTCCATCGGCTCCGGTCGTTGCTTTTTCGATCAGGGTTCCTTTGGGAACAACGGTCTTACCATCAACTTTGATATCTTCTGCTGCATACAGCCCGTAGATGCCTCCGGAGAGCGGATTTTTTGTCTCTTCGTCCTGCTTTTCCACACGGACTGCAGCCTTCTGGCGTTCATTTAAAAATGTTGCACTGACAGTCTGCACTTCTACGGTCTGGCCTGCATACACAAGCTCAACAGTCTTAGACTCTCCTTTGCATACATAATTATCCGGAGCTTTCGTCTCGGTTACTGTGTAGGTGCCAAGATAGAGATCCTTTAACGTAACGCTTCCGTCATCTCCGGTAACCAGATTATCCTTGACAAGTGCACCTTTTTTATAGATGAGGGTGCCATCTGCCGCCTTGATATCTGCACCTGCATAAACACTGTAAACGGCTCCTTTCAATTTCCGTTTTTCGTAGGCAAAGGTCACACCATCTTCCGTGACGGTCGCTCCAGTAAGCACTTCTCCTTCTTTATAAATGGTGAGTGCACCTTTTTGCTCTTTATCCGTTAAGTTCTTGGA
Source organism: Blautia sp. MB18-30 (assembly GCF_023669475.1). Lineage (NCBI taxonomy): Bacteria > Bacillati > Bacillota > Clostridia > Lachnospirales > Lachnospiraceae > Blautia > Blautia sp. MB18-30. The sequence goes on from NZ_JAMOYY010000045.1 coordinate 17,223, forward strand.
AGCGGTCTGCCCCACGACCAGTTTTACCCCATAGGCTTTCGTATCCAGCACATATCCGGATGGGCCTGAGATTTCACGAAGGTAAACGGTATCCTGTGTTTTGGTGATCTTTACTTCGGATTCCCCTTTTGCATTTGTTGCCGGCATTTTTTTGATAAGTTTCGTGCAGGCTTCATCTGCATAGATGCCGTAAACGGCACCTGCAAGGAGCGCGTTGCTTCCCTTATCTTTTTTGATGATCTTGACCGTTGCTTCATCCGGCCAGTCTACCTCCAGATTCAGCTCCAGTGTATCGGTATAATATCCAAAGCCGATATCCTGGCTGTTCGCCAGCTTTAAGAGCATGGCATGGAAATTAAGCGGATAGTTGGATGTGATCGCATATTTTCCTTTCAGGCTTCCAATATTCTGGGTGGTTGCTTCCAGATGGAATTTTTCACCGCCCTTTACGCTCACATTTCCGGTCCCGGTTTTTCCTGTCGTCTCATTTACAAGGGAGACCCCGTTTTCCAGATGGATCGTGATCACAAAAGCTGCGTTTGCCTTCCATGTGAAGGTCGGGCTCTGGTTTCCATTTGCAGAAGCACTGAGCCCAGGTGTCAGCTCCATGGTCGTTGGATCCGGCATCTTTGCAAGGGCTGCCTTGATCTCTTTTAACATGTTTTTGGCAGTTGTCGAAAGGGATCCTCCAAATCCGGATTCCCCGTCATATAAATAATCGACCAGATAATGCTGCATTGCACGGGTCTCGGAGGAACAGCCGTATTTTTCCATGATGGATTTGATATTATAGCCGTTGAATGTGCCGCCCCATCCGGGACCGCCATATCCGTAAAACATGGCCTTCCTTAAATAACGGTCATCGCCGCCTTCATCCAGTTCGACCATATTTTTATAAGTCGTTCCACTTGGCGGGGACTGTTTACTGTGCTGCATGCAGTATGCATAGACGGTATAAGTCTTTCCGCCTGCTTTGTAACGGATATACTTATAGGAATCATTTCCGCCCTGTCCCATAACGGAATCAAAAGGATGCAGTTTTCCATCTGAATAATAGTAATAGGTATTAGCTTCAATGTCTGTTGAATCATCCCACAAGTCTCCATCGGAAGCTGCCATGGTACTAATACCACCCTCAGCCTGGTCATATAGCACACTTAATGCAACATCATCTTCCGGCATCTCAAAGCTGAAGGAATTTGTTCCCTCATCGTAGCTTACTTCTGCATACAGAAGATCTTCGGTATTCTCTGTCTGGTTTGCTTCAACAAGACTTGTTCCCACTGCGATCAGGCTTCCCTGAGGGATATCACCGGAAAAGTTGACCGTCTCCCCCGTCTGGTAACGTCCGTCCTCGTGGTCCAGTTCAATATTGAATTCATTTCCCTGTACAATGTCAACCTGATGGCTTCCATCCTCTGTTTCCTCATCGGAAAATCCTTCTGCTTCCTCTTCTTCTGGTTCCTCCGTTTCTTCCGGCTCTTCCAGAGTTTCCGGGGCATCTTCCGGGCTTATGGTCGGGAGGACGGGGTCTGCCTCCGGTTCGTCATCGCCTCTTTCCTGTTCCTGGCCGCCATTGGATCCGTCTGTTTCTGCTTCCCTTGGTGTCACAGTAATGTTTCTGGCAACCAGATAGGCTTCCCCGGATGCGGGTGTAACAAGATATACGCATTTATAGGTCCCCGCATGGTTATAATCAAATACAGTCCCGTCTTCCATTGCTGCTTTTTTCAGTTCCACATGGTCTCCTTCAGAGAGTTTCAGTCCTGTAAAATCATTCTGGATATCAAAGGCTTCCCCTTCGGTAACCATAAGCGCAAGTTCCGGATCAGCAACGGTTTCCTCGATCAGTTCCTCCTCGCTTTTCTCCGTCTGAATTTCTGTCTGCGTTTCTGTCTGTACCTCGATCTGCGTCTCGCTCTGTGCGGAAACGCCTCCCACCTCAGCGGCGGATACTGCAGAAGCTCCCGTCTGCAAGAGCGTAGTGCAGCACAGAGCAAAAGCCATCGCACCCGCCATCCATCTTTTCTTCCAGTTTTTTTCCAAGTGCACGTTCTCCTTTCATGATCGCTTTTTTCCCTGCAGTTTTCTTTTGGTCCGTCTCTTATCTGCATCACTTTCTCCTTTCTTCCGGCTTTTTCAGCCAGATAAAAAGGAAACTGAAAAAATTCCAGTTTCCCTTTTATCTGACCAAACATTTATGCCGTCTTCCAGTTTCCTTTTTCCTCTTTTCGAAGGATCCAGTCATCCACGCCTTTGTAGTGTTCCATCCAGGTACCGGATGCATCGGTATCCCAAGTGACTCTTTTGCAGGATACGTTCAGTTCCTCACAGATTTCATATAGTTTTATACAGCCTTTTCGGATCATGTCCCGCTTTCTGCGCTTTCTGGGGCATTCTCCATGATACAGATGAATTCCATGTTCACATTGCCGGCACGCACTTTTTTCATCGTGCTTACAGGACAATTCCATCATTTTATCCATGTCGTAACATTCGTAAACTCTTTTTAACCCCTGCTCTTTCAGTTTTCGCAAGACAGTTTCCAGTCCTTTATGATTGGAAACTCCAGGGACTCCGATATAAGGATTTCCTGTACACATCCATGCGATCTCTGCCTTTAAGATCCCTTCTGTTACGTAAACCGTGCCATCCTTTATTTTCCCAAACATTCCTGCCGGGCTGCCGCTTGATGTGCCTTTTTCTAAGCCGCTGCTGGTAAACCAGAGGTACTTCCGTTCTTTTAAAGGAACATCCAGCCGGATCTGGAATCCTATGATCCGTTCCTTCCCATCCCGGACCGGGCAAAGATACCCGTTATTCTTCCTATAAAAAGCAGCTTCCCAGTCACCATCCCGGTTGATGAAAAATCCAGGAACCCCATCCAGGCGAAATCCCTTTTTTAAGAGCTTTCTGGCAATGGCCACGGAATTCTCCTCATCCGTACTTAAAAAACCTCGTTCTTCCATCTGTCTGACCTCATTTAACGTCAGCCCACGCAGGAGGAGGTTCCTCCGGTGTGTTTCCTTAAGCTTAAGAAAAGTGAGCATCTCCTTATATACCTGGTCCCGGTAATCCCATTCCTCTTCCGTAAGGGAAATGCGTTTCTTTTTAGGAACGATAGAAGCGAACCCATTTCGTGTCGTGGCCTGCTGCCTTTCATCCGTTCCAGAAAAAGAAAGTGCCTGCCTTATCTCACGGTAGGCTTCTTTATACCGGTTCCTTCCATAAATGCCGGATAGTTCCGCATACAGTGTCAGCATGTTTCCGGATGCTCCGCAATGATAGCAATGGTAAACATTTTTCAGTTCTCCATTTTTGCAGATGCAAAAACTGCATTTTCCTCTTAAATCCCCGCAAAAAGGACATTCCACCGGAAATTCGTCCTGGTAAGAATCACTCAGTCTTCGGATTGACAAAAGATCTGCTACTTCTGCGATCGTAAACGATTCTCTGGCATACATGCCTTCCTCCTTTTCATAAAAGATGGCCCCGTTCCCGGAGCCACCTCGAACTGTTTCTCTGTTTTCAGGCTGCTTTTTGCATTTCCTTTTCATGATCCAAAAGAATCTTCGCAGCTTTCTGTATTTCCTGATTCTGGCCTTTGTAACGCTGTACCAGCCATTTGATCGTCTGGTAACCTCTGGCATCCTGCATCATTTCCCCAAGAGGGGTTCCGGCATAGACACCAAAATTGCAGATAACCTTTTCTGCCCATTTCACTTCGTCTTCTGCATCCTCTACGTTATCTATATCCTCTACCGTTTCCTCTGCCGTCTCTTCTGGTGTTTCTTCCTCTTCTTCTGCATCAAAAGAAATCTCATCATCCTCATCAAATGGAACTTCATCCGTTTCTTCTACTGCACGGAAACCGTCTGCATCCGTCTCGGCAGTAATTTCCTCATCTACGGAGATTTCCTCGGTCTGAACCGGATCTTCCGCTTTGGTTTCTTCATCGGAAAATTCTTCCAGTCCGCTTTCACTTTCTTCCATTCCAAAAGTCATCTGTCCAGGCAGGTTTTCTTCTGTATCCGTTACTGCATATTCCACTTTTACAGGATCTTCGGATATGGCATTTCCATCACGCAGTTTTTTACGGTCCGTTTTCTTTTCCCTGACCGGTTCCGTTTGCTCCTGCTTTGCTGCGGTTTCTTTTCTTTCTGTCTTTTCCTGTTTCTTTTTCGGCTTTTCCGGTTTTACGGAAGCTTCCTGCTTCGGCATTTCTTCTTTTTCCGTCCCACGCATGTCCGGATCGTCCATTCCAGATGCCTGCATGATATTGAATTTATTCAAGAAATAATATTTCAGGCCATACGTCCATGCCGCACCTTTTGCTTTATCCGGTGCTTCATTGGTTCCAATGACATGCAAAAAGCTCCGTACCTTGTCTCCCGGACGGTCTGCATTGGTCCAGCACAGTTCCAGATCAGCCTCATATCTCCAGAGTGCTCCCATTTCCTTTAAAAACACGGAATTGCCCTGTTCGTCCATCTGAGTCGGCCTTTCACTTAAGATGTCAAAATCGACCCCGTATTTATTAAGGGCCGGTGTCAGGCATTCATAAATATCATCCAGTTTTACAAAATTTTATATCTAATTTTCGATTATCCGCATAAACACTATACTTTCAAGTATTTTGAAGTATAGAAAAAACTCATTTTACCACGAATTTACCACGATTGAATGAGCCTTGATATGACCTATAAAATAACACCCAAAAGACATCATTACACCTAAATGGTGTCTTTTTAAAAAGCAGTCAATCCTAAAACTAACTGCTTTGTGTATATGGATATGAAATTGTAAACTAGAAGCTGTTTATTTTTTCTTTTTAGGTTTTGGCGTTGGTAGTTCATCATACATCACATCAAATAACCCCGTCAGAAAATCTTTATTATCAACTTCTTCCACCAATAACATTTCTTTGGCGTTTTCGTATGGAATTTCATAAGTAACTGTCGGCATATAAGAAATTGCAGACTTTGTTGGTTTTACAAGTAACCTATCATCATATATACCGCCAACGATTTTTCCACGATAATAAATAATAAATTCTCCCATCATTGCACGATATGTTATTTCTTGTAATTCTGATAATTGTTCTAAAACAAATTGTAAATAATCTTTACTTGAAGCCATTTCCAACCCTCCAATCTTGAATTTTATTATTCCAATGCTTTCTTTAAGTCCAGAACAAATTGCTTTTGTTGTTTTTTCAAATAGGTTTTTACAAAAGGTTTCATAAACCACTTTTTAGGTATCACATTTTCTGTAAAGTCTATTTGTGTTTCATTCCCTTTGTCTATAAAAACACCAATCCAATGACCTTTCATGTTGCTATTCTCCATATCAAATTCCCAGCGTTTATATGGTTCTGCAACGGTAACGGTAAATGTAGTAGCATATCCATTTTTTGTGTATTCAATAAATTGTTTGTCATTTATTATTTCTGTTTTGCTCAAATCACTTCGCCATGAGTTATATTTATCAACAGCTAAAACAATGTTCCAAACTTTTTGAATATCATTACTAATAATTGTATTTATATTTGAAATTGCCACTTTTTCATTTCCCCTTTTCAAACTGGAATTTGTCTTACAACAATTTATATATGCATAAAAAGC
>NZ_JAMOYY010000046.1:0-22604 GCF_023669475.1 Blautia sp. MB18-30
GAATAGGAAAATTGCCGAGAAGCATAAAGGTAAGAAAGAAATCAAATGAGAAAGGGGAAAACTATTATTATCTAAATTATCCTTATTGGTCTGTAAGTAAAAAGGACGGTACAGCAGACAGGAGAGTAAAGAAAAACTATATCATATGGAAGAGAAGTAAATTATATGTTGAAAACTATTTGGTTTTTACAAAAAGACCATATGAGTTAGTTGGAGTAGTCAAAAAATTGCGTTTGCAAGGCATTGCAATAGATTTATGTAAAGAAGAAAGAATAAAACGTGCCGACCTTTTAAAGAAGAAAGAGACATTTGCGTGTAATAGTGATATTCAAAAAATCGTTGATTATTATTCGGAGAAACCAACTGATTTTGAGGGATTATGCTCGGAATTATTTGAAAGTTTAGGGTATATAGCTAAACTAACTCCCCCGACAAATGACGGAGGTTATGATATATTACTTACCAGAGGGGGAGAAAAAACGATTGTTGAATGTAAATGCTATTCAATAGGACATAAAGTTGGGCGTCCGAATATACAGAAACTTGTAGGGGCAAATAATGTTGTATTAGCAGATAAAATGATTTTTATAACAACAAGTGATTTTTCCGGTGCAGCTATTTCTTACGCTGAAGAGGTGGAAGTAAAACTGATAAATGGTAATAAGTTAATGGAACTTTTACATAAGCAGGGTTTTATTGAAAAAGAAAAAGTTAAGATAAATGTGATGGAATGCCAGCTAGAAACGGCAGACTTATATCCATATGTTCCACGCGATATATATGAAAGTTTTTTTGAATGATTTTTGAAATATTTTTGAAAATTATTAAGAGAAATGGAGCAGTAACTCCGGGACATCTCAGAATTCCGGAGACCTATGAGATGGCGAGAGAACTTGCTGATTATATAGAGAATCTGGAAATTGAGGAATGGAAATAATAAGAGAAGCTAAACAATAGGAGAAAAATATGGGAAAAGAAAATGGAAAGAATGTAGGATTCCCTGAGGATTTCATCTGGGGTGCAGCAACGAGTGCATATCAGATCGAAGGTGCAGTAAAAGAAGATGGCAAAGGTGAGCATATCTGGGATGTGTATACAAAAGAACCTGGGAAAGTATATTCCGGTCACACCGGCGAAGTGGCATGCGACCATTATCACAGATATAAAGAAGATGTTCAGTTAATGAAAGAAATGGGCCTGAAAGCTTATCGCTTTTCCATCGACTGGTCACGGGTTTTACCAGATGGATTTGGAAGAGTGAATGAGAAAGGTATTGAGTTCTATAACCATCTGATCGACGAGCTTGTGGAAAATAAGATCGAACCATATATTACTTTGTATCACTGGGAACTTCCGTATGAAATCTATAAAAGAGGCGGATGGATGAATCCGCAGATCGTGGAATGGTTTGGAGAATATGCGAAGCTTGTTGCAGAAAGATTCAGTGACAGGGTAAGTCATTTCTTTACATTGAATGAACCACAGTGCTTTGTCGGACTTGGCTTTCTTACCGGAGAACATGCACCGGGAGTAAAAGCACCCATGAGAGATACCTTTGAAATGGCACACAATGCCTTGAAAGCACATGGAAGAGCGGTACAGATGCTCCGTACTTATGGAAAACAGAAACTTACGATCGGATATGCACCGACATCATCTGTTTGTTATCCGGAAACAGATCGGCCGGAAGATATCAAGGCCGCAAGAAAGGCATATTTTTCTCTTCAGGAGGATGACAGTAACTGGACATGGAATGTGTCCTGGTGGTCAGATCCTGTTTTGCTTGGACATTATCCGGAAGAGGGATTGGAACGTTATGAAAAATATCTTCCGAAAATCACAGAGGAAGATATGCGCCTGATTTCAGAACCAATCGATATCTATGGACAGAATATTTATAATGGAAGATGCTTCCGTATGGGAGAAGACGGGAAATCACAGGAGGTTTGCCGGTATGAAGGTTTTCCAAAGACTGCGATCCAATGGCCGGTAACACCGGAATGTCTGCGTTGGGGACCGAAGTTCTTATATGAAAGATATCACAAGCCAATTTATATCACAGAGAGCGGATTATCCTGTCATGATGTGATCTCATTAGATGGAAAAGTGCATGATCCAAACAGAATTGATTTTCTTGCAAGATATTTGCGAGAACTGAAAAAGGCAGCAGAGGAAGTAGATATCAGAGGATATTTTCAGTGGTCTTTGATGGATAATTTTGAATGGGCAAAGGGTTACTCAGACAGATTTGGATTTGTATATGTAGACTACAGGAACCAGCAGAGAATTATGAAAGATTCAGCATTCTGGTATAAACACGTGATAGAAACAAATGGAGTCGAATTATAAAAAGAAGAGACCGGATATGAAGATCCATCTTTTTGCGATCTGATGTGGAAAATCTGGAGAAGAATCATTAGGTCCGGCAGAAGTATTGAAGCTTCATGAGGTTTCAGTAAAAGAATTCCAGACGCTTGTGGCAACAGGGGAAGTGAAGCATGTTGCAGGCCTTGCAGCGTGGGCACGCTGGATGAGCAGAGAAGACGAAAAATAATGGAATATCATGGACTGGTGTCTTATAACACGGACAAATATCAGGAAGATCATGTATCCTGGTGGGACTGTGTCGATGTGATCTCTTCCAGCGGATATTATCCGATTGATCAATGGGAGCAGGAACTGGATCGTATCGAAAAAACAGTCTTAAAATATAAGAAACCATTTTTCTTTGCCGAAGCGGGATGTATGTCGCGAAAAGGTTCCGGGATGATTCCGAATAACTGGGAATTGCAGGGAGAACTTCGCCTGGAAGAACAGTGTGAATGGTATCGTGCAATGTTTGAGGCCTGTAAGAAACGACCATGGCTTCGTGGTTTTGCTTTATGGGAGTGGGCACCAAAGCTGCCTTCTGCTTCCGAGGCATGGAAGGACGACAGCTATGAAATATGTGAGAAACCGGTGCAGGAGATAATAAAGAGATTCTATGAGCATGAGGCAGGAACCTCATTAATGTAATATTTGTAAAGGAAAAAGAACAGTCTGTTTTGATGGGATTAATTTCTGTTATGACAGACTGTTTTTTCTATTCCATTATCAATAGTTGATTTGCGGAAAAACATCGAAATATATGTGTCGTGAGGAGAAGGTTATGCTGTATATAATACTATTAGCTGAGTTATATGGGCATATGTCAAAAACATTATTGACATATGCCTTTTATAGAACTATTATATAAGAAAAGTAAGAAAGGAGCAGTTTATGCCGAGACCAGTAAAATGCAGAAAAGTTTGCCATTTCCCCAATGTTTTAGAATTCTTTCCGGCAGATGATACTGAGAAAAAAACACCTATTGTTCTGACGGTAGATGAGTATGAAACCATCCGTCTTTTGGACAAGAAAGGTTATAGTCAGGAGCAGTGCGCAGCATCTATGCAAGTCGCAAGAACAACCGTTCAACGAATTTATGAGATTGCCAGGAAGAAAATAGCAGATGCACTCATTGATGGATATCCGCTTAAAATTGAAGGTGGAGATTTCAAAATCTGTGATGGTCAGAGCGGTAACTGTAGGCTTGGAGGATGTTATAAGCAGGAGCTTCATCAAAAATATGCAGCAGAAAAAGGAGAAGGTATCATGAGAATAGCAGTAACGTATGAAAATGGACAGATTTTCCAGCACTTTGGACACACAGAGACATTTAAGATTTACGATGTAGAGGAAGGAAAAGTAGTACATTCAGAAGTAGTAGATACCAATGGAAGCGGACATGGCGCATTGGCAGGAGTTCTTAAAGCATTGAATGCAGATGTTTTGATCTGTGGCGGAATCGGAGGCGGCGCACAGACAGCATTAGCGGCAGCCGGCATTAAGCTTTTCGGAGGAGTTTCCGGAGATGCGGATGAAGCAGTAGAAGCTTTTATCAATGAAACACTGGAGTATAATCCGGATGTGAAATGTTCTCATCACGAGCACAGCCACGGGGAAGGACATACATGTGGCGAACATGGATGTGGAAGCCATAGCTGTCATTAAGAAAAATAGCAAAAAATAATAATACAAAAGAATGTGTCAAGGTAATGGAGAAAGGCAACTGTTGACTTTTGCTTTTTAGCGTGCTAAAATCGAGAGTGTAGAAAAACAAAGACGTTTTGCAGTCATTATTGCAAAGCGTCTTTTTATTTTATCAGCAGTGATAAAGAGTGTGCGGTAAACAGATAATACAGAAAAGGAAGAATGCTCTATGAAAGAATTGTTATTTTTGCTTGTATTGTTTGTTTCTAATGTTATTCAGGCTATCACAGGGTTTGCCGGTACGGTATTGGCGATGCCGCCTTCCGTTTATTTGCTTGGGCTGGATCATGCAAAGGTGGTCCTGAATGTTATGGCCTGGCTGTCCGGACTGATGATCGCAGTGACCGGATATCGACATATAAACTGGAAAGAATTGCTTAAGATGTCTGCGGTCATGTTGGTTGGAATGTTTGCAGGGATACAGATCTGCCGGATCGTGAAATCTGAAAATATTCTTCTGACAATATATGGAATCATAATCGTCGTAGTTGCATTAAAGAATCTGTGCATCCATACAGAGAAAAAACTTCCGGATCTCATTTTGTGGATAGTTCTGATCCTGGCAGGGATAATTCATGGTATGTTTGTATCAGGAGGGGCTTTACTTGTGATCTATGCAACACAGGTACTGAAAGAAAAAGAAGAATTTCGTGCGACAGTGGCCCCTGTATGGGTGGTGCTGAATTTTTTTCTGATGGTTACCCAGTTCAGGAGCGGCCTGGTTGGAACGACAGATATTCGACTGATCTGTATCAGTATCCTGCCATTACTTATAGCTACATGGTTAGGTAAAAAGCTGGTATGTAAAGTATCTCAGAAGGTATTTCTGAATCTGACTTATATACTGCTTCTGATATCTGGAGTATCTTTGATCGTCTGATGCAGTTGATCACAGGAAGCTGCGGTGGAGAAAGGTGTATAAATATGGCAGTAACATTGCGTGAGATCATAAAACAGGTACAGCATCTGGAGATGAAGCTGGTAGCAGGTGAGACAGGACTGGATCATGAAGTGTCATGGACTCATATGGTAGACAGCGACACGATTTCTGCATTTCTGCAGGGACAGGAGCTTACTTTTACAACTGGATTAGGATTGAATGAAAATCTGACTCTTCTTCGTCTGGTAAAGGAAGTATGGCGAAACAAAGCCAGTGGAATCGTGATCAATACAGGGCCTTATATCAGTGAGATCGGACAGGATGTTATTGATTTTGCAAATGAAAAGGGATTCCCGGTATTTGAAGTACCGTGGAGGGTTCGAATGGCTGAAATCATGCGGATCATATGTTTTGCAATAACAAAAGAGCAGCAGAACGCAATTGAGGTTGCGACGGCACTGAACAATGCCTTTTTATGTCCGTCCCAGGAAGAACTGTATGTTTCGGCACTGATGAGAAAAGGGTATTTTACAGACAGTGCATATACGGTTGTGAATGTGTGTGTTCTGGAAGACAATGATCGTGTAACAGGAACAAGGCTAGAGCAGATTTTATCTAAACTGAGCAGTCATATCCGCTGTAATTATAATGGGATTTTGTGTTGTGCCCAGGATAAGCAGATTCTTCTGGTTTTGTGTGATTATTCTGATGAAGCATGCAGAAAAACTACAGAGAGGATTTTTCAGATACTATGCAGGATGGTATGTCAGAAGGAACAGGTTTTTGTAAGTGTAAGTAAGCAGATTTCCGGGATCAGGCAGATTTATAAGAGCTATCAGTTTGCGGAAAAAATGTCTGATCTATTATGTGTCTGTCAGGTTCCGGGCGAGCAAAGCACAGATGGCGGAAAGATTATTTTTTACAAAGATCTTGGGATTTACAGAGTACTGCTCACACTTACAGATAAGGAAGCAATAAAAGAATATCTGGCAGATACAGTAGCTCCATTGTATGAATATGATGAGATGAACCACTCAGATCTGGTCAGAGTACTTCAGTGCTACCTGGCTAACGACTGCAGTGTCAAAAGTGCGTCACAGGAATTGATCGTACATCGAAATACAATTAATTATAAGCTTGGAAAGGCTGCTGAGATACTTGGGAAAAATCTTTCTGATTTTGATGTGCGTTTTCAGCTGAGGCTGGGTTTCCTGTTATATCAGATGAATGAAATGTAAAAGGAAAATGCGGCAGCAGAATAATAACGATTGTGCTGCAGCACAAAAATAATTGGATAGATGTCTATTGCAGACAGCCAGTGTCGAGAGTAATATATGACTCAGATAAGACAAAGGCGTCTGGTTCACAAATGAATGTGGGCCGGGCGCTTTTCTTATTCTACAACAAATAATAAGTTTGTTTACCGCAAAAATGAACAATATTTAAAACTGAATTACAGATAAAGAGGAGGAAGTTATTATGAGTTTAACAGGAAAAGAAGTAGCACAGATGCACAAAGATTATGTGATGCAGTCATGGGCAAGATCAGGAGCAGATACTTTACCGGTAGAAAGAGCTGAGGGAATTTATTTTTACGATTATGATGGAAAAAAATATGCAGATATGGCTTCACTTCTGGTGTGTTCCAACCTCGGACATGAGCTTCCGGAGATCGTTGAAGCGATCAAGGAACAGGCTGATAAGATGTGCTTCATGGCGCCGGCATATGCATCCGAGCCTAAGAGCATGCTGGCAAAAATGCTTGTAGAAGCAGCAGGAGCAGATACATACAAGAGAGTTTTCTTCACAAATGGTGGAGCAGAATCCAATGAGAATGCTATAAAAATGGCACGTATGGTAACCGGAAGAACCAAGATCTTTTCCTGTTACAGAAGCTATCATGGAGCTACACTTGGAGCATCCAATGCTTCTGGTGACTGGAGAAGATATGCAGCAGAGATCGGTGGTGCAAATGGGTTCGTACACTTTATGAACCCTCAGATGTATCGTGACGGATATACAAAAGGAGTTGATGATGCAGAGGTAACGAAAAAATATCTGGATGCGCTGGATCTGCAGCTCAGATATGAAGGCCCCGGAAATGTGGCAGCGATCCTGATGGAGTCTATAGTAGGTGCAAACGGTGTCATTCTTCCTCCAGACGGATATATGGAAGGTGTTCGTGCACTTTGTGACAAATATGGAATCCTTCTGATCTGTGATGAGGTTATGGCAGGATTTTACCGTACAGGAAAAATGTTTGCATTTATGAATTTCGACATGAAACCGGATATCATTACATTTGCAAAAGGTGTTACCTGTGGTTATGTACAGCTGGGCGGATGTATTGTAAGTAAAAAGGTTGCGGAGTATTTTGAGGAAAATGTTCTTCAGTGCGGACTTACTTACAGTGGACATACACTTGCATGTGCGGCTGGTGTAGCAGCAATGAAATATTATAAAGAACACGACATCGAGGGCCATGTAGCTGAGATGCACAAGATCGTTGCTCCGTTTATGGATGAGATGGTAAAGAAGCATAAATGTATTGGTGAAGCAAGATGTATCGGTTTGTTCGGTGCACTTGAAGTAGTCAAGAATAAAGAAACCAGAGAACCGATGCAGGAATACGGCGTACCCGGACCGGTAATGCCGTGGATATTTGCAGAATTAAAGAAACGTGGCTTTGCAACCTTTGGACGTGAGAACTTTATTGAAATCTGTCCGCCACTGATCATCACGAAAGAGGAGCTGGAAGAGTATCTCCCGATCCTTGATGAAGTGCTTACAATGGTCGATGAAAAATTTTGTGACTGATAAAGCAGGAGGTAGCCTATGAACTGGGATTATCTACAGCCGGTAAAAATTCATTTCGGCAAAGGCAGAGTAAAAGAAATCAAAGAAATAGCCAGAGAGCTTGGCTGCGAAAGAGGCCTTCTGGTGGCAGGACCGTTTTTCTTTAAAAGCGGTTTTGCCGAAAAGGTCATAAAAGAGTCAGAAGGAATGATCGTTGCTTCTTTTGGAGATGTTTCTCCAAACCCGGACGTTGTAGAGGTAGATGCCTGTGCGGAAGTGATCCGGCAGAAAAATATCGGATTTGTGGTAGCACTGGGTGGAGGCAGTCCCATGGATTGTGCCAAAGCAGCTGCCAGTGTAGCTCTGACTTCGGATTCCATCCGTAAGTATCATGGAACCGGAGTAGCAATGCCGGAGAAACATCTTCCACTGATCGCAGTTCCTACGACTGCAGGAACAGGAAGTGAAGTGACCTGTGTATCAGTTCTTTCGGATCATGCAAATGGAAAAAAAGCGCCGATTGTATCAGAGGGATTTTATCCGGCAGCAGCTATCATTGATCCGGAACTTACTTATACAATGCCACCGCAGGTTACGGCAGGAACAGGAATTGATGTTCTTTCCCATGCGATCGAAGGCTATTGGAGCAAAGGTCATCAGCCGATCTGTGATGTACTTGCGATGCATGCAGCAGAACTGGTATTTAAATATGTTTACAGAGCATACAGGAAGCCCGATGATGAGGAAGCAAGGGAGAAAATGTGCGAAGCATCTTTGATCGCAGGATTGGCGTTTACTTTACCGAAAACCACTTCGTCCCATGCGTGTTCATTTCCATTGACCAATATTTATCACATCCCGCATGGCGAGGCGTGTGGCCTGACCCTGGATTATTTTATAAGAATCAATGCAAAAGGCGAAGGTGGTGAACGTGTAGAGGAATTTGCCAGAAGGATTGGATTCAAAGATGCAGAAGAGATGGCGGATGCAGTTCTTGAATTAAAGAAAAAAATGGGATTGCGGTGTGATCTGAAGGATCTGGAGCTTGATGATGATCAGATTGCGGAGCTGGTTCGCATCAGCAGACACCCGAACCTTTATAACAATCCGGCGGAGATCACAGACGAGATGCTGGATGAGATGTATCGATATCTGGCCGGAAAGTGAAAGATTTTGATTGAATATTGAAAAAAATAATGATAATATAGAGAGAGACGATGGAGTCCGGATACTTTTGTATCTGGGCTCTTTTTGTATTTATGGATGGGAGATGAAGGATTATGAAACTGATCACAGCAATCGTAAGACCTGAGAAAGTGATGGACGTTATCAAAGCACTGGAGCAGGAAGGATATTTTGCTTTTTCAAAATGGGCAATTTCAGGAAGAGGTAAGGAAAAAGGAATTCAGGTAGGGGATGTCCTTTATCAGGAAATGGCAAAAAACATGCTGTATATTACTGTTGGGGACAAAGAGAAAGATGAGGTTGTAGATATTATCATTAACAGTGCAAAGAGTGGGCAGTATGGACATTATGGTGATGGAAAAATTTTTGTTTCCGATATCAGTGAGGCATATACGATCAGTGAAGAAACCAGAGAAGATGATGAATGATATGATTGATGAAGCAGGAGGATATATATGGGTGAAAGAAATAAAAGAACAAAATTAAAAAAATCCATGGGACCTGGTTCGATCTGGGCAGTTGCAGTCGGTTCCATCATTGGATGGGGATGTTTTATACAGGGTGGTCTCTGGACAGAACGTGCAGGTGGACCGCTTCCGCTGTATCTGGGATTTCTGGCAGGCGGTCTTTTAATGATCGTGGTAGGCTACAGCTATTCTTATATGATCGCAAAATTCCCGGTAGCGGGTGGTGAATTTGCCTATGCATATAAAGGCTTTGGAAGAACTGCTTCGTACATATGCGGATGGATGCTGTCGCTTGGATATCTGTCTATTGTAGCTTTGAATGCAACGGCACTTCCGGTATTGGCATCCTATATTTTTCCTGGAGTCTTTAACAGAGGTTACCTGTATACAATTGCAGGATATGATGTATATATGGGTGAAGTCGGATTATCCCTGTTCTTTATCATACTTTTCGGGATCATGAATTACAAAGGTGCGAAATCTGTAGGAAATCTTCAGCTTGCGATGGTCCTTATCATGTGTGCAGCGGTTGTTGTATCAGTCATTGGTGTGATTGCAACAGGACATTTTGATGCTTCAAACTTGCAGCCGGCATACGGAGCCGAAGGCAAGTCTCTTGGAAGCGGTTTTGTATCTATCCTGGCATTGGCTCCGTTCCTTTATGTAGGATTTGACTGTATTCCACAGGCGGCAGAAGAATATGATTTTCCACCACAGAAGTGCAAAATGCTGATCATTTCAGCATTGATCGTAGGTGCTTTGATCTATGGTGCAATGGCACTGGTGACAGATTGTGTTGTTCCCTGGCAGCAGGTTCTGACTATGACAGATGCGAATGGAACTCTTGTAAAATGGCATACAGGTGCAGTTCTTGATCTTGCAATGGGAAAAGTTGGGGTGTGCTTTGTGGCACTGGCAGTGTGCATGGGGATTTTTACCGGTATGAACGGATTCTTTATGACATCCAGCCGTCTTTTATTTGGTATGGCAAGAGCAAAAATGCTTCCGTCAGCTTTTGAAAAGGTTCATCCGGAGCATAAAACTCCATCCATATGTGTTGGGTTTACCATGATCATCTGCTGTATCTGCCCATTTTTCGGCAGAGAAGTGATCGGCTGGGTTGTAGATATGTGTTCCGTAGGTACTGCGTTCGGATATTTCTTTACCTGTGCAGGTGCTTATATTCTTCTGAAAAAATATGGCGATGATACAGATACAAATAAAATCCATCCGGCAGTAGCAATGGGCGGCTGTGTGATCTCTGTTGTAATATTGCTGCTCCTGATCGTGCCCGGTTCTCCAGCATTCATGGCTCCACAGTCCTTTGCAGCACTGATCGTGTGGGTGTTGATGGGAGTTACCTTCTATTTTGTTTCAAAGAAAAATTTTGCGAAAGTCACTAAGAGAGAAATGGATTATCTGATTCTTGGAAATGTGCAGGTAGTTCGAGGACTGAGAAAAGGAAAAGATCAAGGAAGAGTTGTACAGGGAAATATTGTGGCTGATCAGAGTAATAAATCTTAAAAGGTAATAAAACGGCTGCAGGCCTATAATACTTTCAGGGTAACAGAAAAACTTCCATTCAAAAAATGGGAGTTTTTCTGTTACCGGAGTATCATATTTGCAAGGTGTGATTTATAAAGTATCTTGACAGAGGTATCAATCCTGTTATACTATTAAAACTGATAAAGGGGAGTAACCTACGTTTGGAAATCTGCGTTTGCAGTGTCGTCAGTACGGTGGAAACATCCGGCGCTGCAGGGAAATGGTGAGACTTTTATTGCATTTTTTGTTGTGCAATAAGGGTTTCTTTTTTTATATCCTTTTATCAAAAAAATCCTTTATTGCATAAAAAAATTACAGTTGGTGAATATTTGCAAAAAAGGAGGCAAAGGTAATGAAAGAAATTTATCAGCAGACAGCAGAAGAAGTTCTCGAGCGTGTGGAAAGCAGGGAATCAGGGCTTACCGATGAACAGGTCAGACGGTCCAGAGAGAAGTGCGGATGGAATGAGCTTGCAGAAGGAAAGAAAAAAAGTATTTTGCAGATCTTCTTTGAACAGTATAAGGATTTTCTGGTGCTGATCCTGATCGCATCGGCAGTGATATCCGGTATGCTTGGAGATGTGGAAAGTGCAGCAGTTATCGTGATAGTTATTACGATTAATGCGATTTTGGGAACTGTGCAGACAGTAAAGGCTGAGCAGTCCCTGCAGAGCTTAAAGAAGCTTTCCGGACCGGAGGCAAAGGTATTACGTGATGGTGTGGCGGTACAGCTCCCGGCAAGAGAACTGGTTGTAGGAGATGTGATCCTTCTTGAAGCAGGTGATATGATCCCGGCCGATGGAAGATTGATTGAAAATGCAAGCCTTAAGGTCGATGAAAGTGCCCTTACCGGAGAAAGTCTTGCGGTTGAAAAGAGTATGGACACTATTTTGGAGGAAGCACCGCTTGGTGATCGGACAAATATGCTGTTTTCCGGAAGCTTTGTCACATATGGGCGTGGCAGAGCGGTTGTAACGAATGTAGGAATGCAGACAGAGGTTGGAAAGATTGCGGGACTTCTGAAATCGACTTCGGAAAAACAGACGCCACTTCAGGCGAATCTGGATGATTTTGGAAAGAAGCTTTCCATTCTGATCCTGATATTTTGCGGAATTCTGTTTGCGATCAGTGTATTCCGCGGTGAGAAGATCAGCAGTGCATTTATGTTTGCAGTAGCACTTGCAGTCGCAGCGATTCCGGAAGCTTTAAGCTCCATCGTGACGATCGTCCTTTCTTTCGGAACACAGAAGATGGCAAAGGAGCACGCGATCATTCGTAAGCTCCAGGCTGTGGAAGGTCTTGGAAGCGTTTCTGTTATCTGTTCGGATAAGACCGGAACACTCACACAGAACAAAATGACAGTAGAAGATTATTATATTGATGGAAAAAGAATCACAGCAGATGCAATTGATGTAGCAGATCCGGCGCAGAGATGTCTTTTAGACTACAGCATTTTATGTAATGATTCAACAAATGAAAATGGAGTGGAGATCGGAGATCCGACGGAAACGGCATTGATCAATCTGGGCAGCCGGTACGGAATCGAGGCTGCTGGTGTAAGAAAGCTTTATCCAAGGGAAGGAGAGCTTCCCTTTGACAGTGACCGTAAGATGATGTCAACACTTCACAGAATTGATGATGAAAACCGGATGATCGTAAAAGGTGCGGTTGACCGGCTTCTGGAGCTGACAGACAGGATCTGGACAAAGGACGGAGTTCGGGAAATCACAGAAGCAGATAAAGAAAAGATCCGGCGCCAGAATCAGGAATTTTCAATGGAAGGGTTACGGGTACTGGCATTTACCTATCGTGAAATTCCGGAGAAGCATGTATTGACGACAGAAGATGAGAACCATCTGGTATTTCTTGGCCTGATCGCTATGATGGATCCGCCGAGGGAAGAATCAAAGGCTGCAGTTGCAGAATGTATAAAAGCGGGGATTCGGCCGGTCATGATCACGGGAGATCATAAGATCACAGCAGCGGCAATCGCAAAAAGGATCGGGATCCTACATGATCTGTCAGAGGCCTGCGAAGGTGCTGATATTGAAAATATGAGTGATGAGCAGCTGAAGGAGTTTGTCCCGAATATTTCTGTGTATGCGAGAGTGTCACCGGAGCACAAGATCCGTATTGTCCGTGCATGGCAGGAGAAGGGGATGATCGTGGCAATGACCGGAGACGGTGTGAATGATGCTCCGGCATTGAAGCAGGCAGATATTGGTGTTGCAATGGGAGTGACCGGAACCGAGGTCGCAAAGGATGCCGCAGCAATGGTGCTTACAGATGATAATTTTGCAACAATTGTAAAAGCAGTGGAAAACGGACGAAATTTATATCAGAATATCAAGTATGCGATCCAGTTTCTTTTGTCCGGAAACTTTGGTGCGATCCTGGCAGTTCTTTGTGCATCCCTTGCAGGACTTCCGGTTCCTTTTGCACCGGTACATCTGCTGTTTATCAATCTTTTGACAGACAGTCTTCCGGCGATCGCGTTAGGCGTGGAGCCGCACAGCAGTGAGGTGATGAATGAGAAACCAAGATCAGCAGACGAGTCAATACTGACAAAGGATTTTCTTGGTAAAATCGGTCTGGAAGGACTGGTGATCGGTATGATGACGATGATCGGATTTTTGACAGGATATCATCAGAATGGTGCACTGCTTGGCAGTACTTATGCCTTCGGAACACTTTGTCTGGCACGTCTGTTCCATGGATTCAACTGCAAATCGGATCATCCGGTTATCTTTACAAAACGTTTCTTTAATAATAAATGGCTTCAGGGAGCATTTGTACTTGGGGCAGTACTCATTACCGTTGTACTGACGGTTCCAGGATTTCATCTCCTGTTTAAAGTAGAGACGTTGGATCTGATGCAGCTTGGCTGTGTATATCTGTATGCGTTTGCAAGTCTTCCGATCATTCAGCTGCTTAAATGGATACGCATGAAATTAAGAAAAAGAGGAGAATGATAGTGGATATAAGTAAAATATCTGTGAAAAAAATTCGGGAGCTTATTGTGTTTACAGCATTTCTTGTGGTCGCCCTGTGGAAGTTTGATGTGGTGCTCGATGTGCTGAAAGCAATATGGGGGATCGCATTTCCTTTTGTACTTGGCGGAGCGATCGCATTTGTGACCAACGTGCCAATGAGCTTTTTGGAAAAGAAAATTTTTGGAAGGGTAAAAAAAGAAAATAAGATAGGTGCAAAACTGGCAAGACCGATAAGTCTGTTCCTTACGATCGTATTTGCGGTTAGCGTGATCGTACTGGTGATGTTTGGTGTGATCCCGCAGCTTACGCGGACAATGGGAACTCTGATGATGAGTATCGCTGATTTTATTCCGCAGATGCAAAGCTGGATCCGGGAATTTTCCCATAATAACCAGGAAATCATGAAGCTGGTAGATCAGGTACAGTTTAATCCGGATCAGGCGATCAAGTGGGGGATAAGCCTTCTTGGAAACGGTGCAGGAAATATGATGAATACTACAATGTCTGCAGTGGGTTCCATAGTCAGTGGATTGGCAACCTTTTTTATTGCTTTTTCATTTGCCTGCTATGTCCTTTTTCAGAAGGAGAAGCTGCATGTGCAGATCCGAAAAGTATTTTTTGCCTTTCTCCCAAAGAAAAAGGCAGATGCTTTTCTTAAAGTCTGTTCTCTGACTTATCGGACATTTGCAAATTTTCTTGCAGGTCAGTGTCTGGAAGCTGTGATCCTCGGCTGTATGTTTGTTGTGATACTGAGTATTTTGAGGATGCCATATGCACTTTTGATCGGAGTTTTGATTGCGTTTACCGCATTGATTCCGATTTTCGGGGCCTTCATCGGGTGTGCGGTGGGAAGCTTTTTGATCTTTATGGTAAATCCGAAACAGGCAATTTTATTTATTATAGTATTTCTGGTGCTGCAGCAGATCGAGGGAAATCTGATCTATCCTCATGTTGTGGGTGAATCCGTAGGACTTCCGTCGATTTGGGTTCTTGCAGCAGTTACGATCGGCGGAAACCTTATGGGAATTGTAGGTATGCTTGTTTTCATTCCGCTGCTTTCCGTGTTCTATACTATCTTTCGGGAATTCGTATATCTGCGCCTGAAGAAAAAGCATATCAAACAGGTGACAAAGACAGAAATAGAGGAATATACGGCGGAGGAAATTGTAAATAGTGACATATCAGAGGGGAAATGATATGATGGACTTGTATTGGGATAGTTAAGAAAATCTTATATTTAAGGGGGGAGTTACTATGTGGTTTGTGTTTGCCTTGCTGTCTGCTGTATTTGCGGCGCTGACCTCCATACTGGCCAAGATAGGTATTGCCGGTGTTAATTCGAATCTTGCAACAGCGATTCGAACGATGGTGGTGTTGGTTATGGCGTGGGGAATGGTTTTCCTCACAAATACCCAGGGCGGGATCGCAGTGATCAGCAAAAAAAGCTGGCTGTTTCTGATCCTTTCAGGTCTGGCAACGGGTGCTTCGTGGTTATGCTATTATCGTGCCCTGCAGATAGGCGATGCATCCAAGGTTGTGCCGATAGATAAGCTGAGTGTCGTGATCACACTGGTACTGGCATTTGTTTTTTTGCATGAGAAATTCACAGCAAAATCGATGATGGGATGTATTTTGATTGGTGTGGGAACATTATTGATGGTTTTGTAAAAATGCATAAGAAAACTATATACAAAAGGAGAGTGTTATGAAAACACGAAAGAAAATTTCAGCAAAGCTGCTGGCGATTATGCTTATTGCTGCATTGCTGCTTCCTCTTGCATGGAATGTCCCGGTGGAAGCAGCCGAGGCAAAACAGATCGATGTTTTGTTCAGCCATGATACACATTCGCATTTGAACAGCTTTTCAACCATCGTAGATGGAGAGCAAAAAGAGGTTGGCGGATTTGCAAGGATCAAAACCCTGATCGATGAAAAGAAGCAGGAAGATCCGGACACCCTGGTGCTGGATGGCGGTGATTTTTCCATGGGAACACTGATCCAGACCGTATACGATACGGAGGCGGCAGAGCTTCGGATGCTGGGATATCTGGGGTATGATGTGACGACTCTGGGGAATCATGAATATGATTATCGTTCAAAGGGACTGGCAAATATGCTGGAGGCTGCGAAGGCTTCCGGTGAGACAGTGCCGGCACTGGTAGTGTGCAACGTGGACTGGGACAGCATGGAGCAGGATGGATTAAGCGATGGTCAGAAGCAGATCCGGTCGGCATTTGAAGCCTACGGTGTGAAGGATTATGTAGTAGTTCAAAAAGGAGATGTAAAAGCTGCAGTAGTCGGTGTGTTCGGTAAGGATGCCCTGGAATGTGCACCGACCTGTGAATTAAAGTTCAAGGATCCGGTTGAGGCCGTAAAACAGACGGTAGAAGAGATCCGAAAAAATGAAAAAGTGGATATGATCGCTTGTGTGTCCCATGGAGGAACCTGGGAGGATGAGAACAAATCGGAGGATGAGATCCTTGCAAAAGAGGTGCCGGATATCGACTTGATCATCAGCGGACATACGCACACAGAGCTGAAAGAGGCAATTCAGCATGGGAACACATATATCGTATCCTGCGGCGAATACGGAAGAAATCTGGGATCACTTTCCATGACACAGAAACAGGACGGACGGTGGGAGCTGACATCCTATGAGCTGATCCCTGTTTCTGAGGATGTAAAACCGGACCAGGCGACACAGGAACAGATCGATGCCCTGATGGATACGGTGGATAAGAATTATCTTGCCGATTTCGGCTATACAAGGGAAGAGGTTCTTGCTGAAAATGATGTTGAATTCAACAGTCTGGAAGAAATGGGCACGAAGCACGAAGAGTTGAATCTTGGTGATATCATGTCCGATGCATACATATATGCAGTGGAAAATTCCGAGTATTATGATGGTGATCCGGTTGATGTAGCCGTTGTTCCAAGCGGAACCGTGCGGGACACATACACAAAGGGCGATATCACAGTAGAGGATGTTTTTAATTCCTTTTCACTGGGGATCGGAAAGGACGGTGTTGCCGGATATCCGCTGATCAGTGCATACCTGACCGGAAAAGAGCTGAAGCTGGTAGCGGAGGTGGACGCTTCTGTATCGGATTTTATGACAACGGCAAGGTTATATTGCAGTGGATTGAATTTTGCATACAATCCACATCGGATGATCCTGAATAAAGTGACAGATTGTTATCTCACCAGGGCAGACGGAGAGCGGATCGAGATCCAGGATGACAAGCTGTATCATGTTGTGACAGATCTGTATACCGGCCAGATGCTTGGTTCTGTGATGAAAATGTCCTATGGACTGCTGTCTCTTGAACCGAAGGACAGGGATGGGAATCCTATTGAAAATCTGGAAGATCAGGCGATCATGGAGGATGACAGGGAATTAAAGGCCTGGGATGCGATCGCAAGATATATGCAGTCCTTTGAGGATACAGACGGCGACGGAATTGCCAATGTGCCGGAATATTATGAGACGACACATGGACGTAAGGTTGTGGAGAACAGCAGAAATATCATTGATCTGGTGAAGCAGCCGAATAAGTTTTCGGCAATGATCGCAGGTATTTGTCTGATCTTTATCGTGATCATTGTGCTTGTGGTATTTCTGATCCGAAGGATGATCCGCAGGATCAAAGTCAGAAAAGGAAAGAGAAATTCAAAATAAATATACGGCTGAGAAGAAAGCTGTCGCTTTAGCGGTTGATAGATCGCAAAGCGGCAGCTTTTATTGAGATGAATTGCAATTTTTTTTGTAAAATTGTAGAATGAAAGAGTTTATGAAAAAGAGTCATGAAAGAGAGAATCAGGAAATGAATGATAAAATCGCAGTCTGTCTTGGAAAGGGCGGACAGAGAGATATGGCGGAAGCCTTTTGCAGGAGGACCGGAGCGCAGCTTCAGGATAAGCCGGGAGATTTTCTGACGGTGCGGTTTGATTCCAGGGGCGTTTCGCTGTCCGGTTTCGGGCTGACCTATCAGGGGGATTTTGTGGAGACGATGCTTCACAGAGTTACCAGAGGCAGACTTCAGCATGAGATGCTGGTGAAGGCGGTGAAGTCAGATAAGGAGGGAAGGAAGGCCATCGATGCTACGGCAGGAATGGGTGAGGATGCCTTTCTTCTGGCAGCCCAGGGCTATGAGGTGACGCTGTACGAGCAGAATCCGGTGATCGCAGCCCTTCTTAAAGATGCCATTCGCCGTGCCAAGAAAAATATGGATCTGAAAGATATTGCCGGTCGTATGAAGGTGATCGAGGGAAACAGTGTAGAAGGTATGTCAAAGCTTCTTGATCCTGTAGACGTGATCTATCTGGATCCCATGTTTCCGGCAAGACAGAAATCCAGCCTGATCAACAAGAAACTTCAATTGATCCAGAAGCTGGAACCACCGTGTTCCGGGGAAAAGGATCTTTTTGATGCAGCTATCAGAGCAAATCCGGATAAGATCATCGTCAAGCGTCCGCTGAAAAGTGAATGTCTTGCCGGCCGGGAGCCGTCTTATACATTGAAGGGGAAGGCAATACGATATGACTGCTATGTATTATAAAGTCAGACACTATCAATACAAAAATCGAATCGGAAATCTTAAGTCTGAAGCTGTAGGCGTGGTAAGCGGGGAAAAACATTTCCCCATATTTCCT
This sequence comes from Blautia sp. MB18-30, assembly GCF_023669475.1. Taxonomy (NCBI): domain Bacteria; kingdom Bacillati; phylum Bacillota; class Clostridia; order Lachnospirales; family Lachnospiraceae; genus Blautia; species Blautia sp. MB18-30. The sequence continues at coordinate 18,590 of NZ_JAMOYY010000046.1, forward strand.
GGAAATATGATTTTCAAGCCACTGACGAAATCCAAACCATTTTCCACGCCACTGTATGCTTATGCAGAGGTGTTCTGGTCAACGATCATTAATGAATATTTTATGCCTGCGCCCAGGTATGAACTGGCCATCTGTGAAGGGTATGAGGCGGTAAATGAAAAATATCTTGACTACGGAACGGCAGTACCCATGGCCTATAAAGAAGAGGAATCCCTTTTGAATCTTCTGGAGTTTTTCAGGAAATATCCGGATGAAAAGGTAGATATAGATAATTATGTAAACTATTGCCAGATGTTTTATGATTATAGAGACATTTTTGAAGCTGATTTTTTGCAGGAGCATCAGGAAATGGCGGAACAGCTTGCCATGCAGGTACTGATCTCTGTCCTGAAGGGAGACCAGAATTATCATTATGAAAATGTAGCATTTCTCTGTGATAAAGATGGCGGGATCATAAGTCTTGCACCTATGATCGATCATGAATTTTCTACGTATTTTATGTTTCCGGACGATATTTCCCGTCATGTATACTGGCTGATGGAATTAAGCAAATCCATCTGCGGATGGGAAGTCCGGCCTGGGGAATATGATAATTTCAAAGATCCGGAAGAACGGAAACTAATGGAAAAAAGTGCCACCTGTATTCATAAAAATCTCCTCTATATAAAAGAACATTATCCGCAGACAACGGAAGAATTTCTGGATAAAGCAGAAAAACTGAAAACAGCATTGACGGAAGCTTCAGAGGATTTTCTGATCCGGGGAAATACGGAATATCCGGACTGTGCGGATTCCAGTGCCTGGCTGATCGGAAAAGCCCGATACAAGGATAAAGATGAAGAGAAAGCCAGCGCTTATGAGGCGGAATTATACGGAAAGGGGAAAAAGCTTGATTTCCGGGACGTAAGTATCAGTGCAATAAATGAAATAAAAGCTGTGATCAGTCAGATGGAAGAAGTTTTGAGAAAGAGAGAATAAACAAATGGAACAAACAAAAACAATATTAAAAAAAAACTGGGTGGTAGCAGCGCTTGCCTGTGTCTGCTGTCTTCTCTGGGGGAGTGCGATCCCGCTGATCAAGACAGGATACCGTCTGATGCAGATGGATTCTGCAGATACGGCAAGTCAGATCGTTTTTGCAGGTGTGCGTTTTGCACTGGCAGGAATCCTTGTACTGATCTTTGCATCTTTGCGTGAGCGCAAGGTTCTGCTTCCGGATCGAACTGTTCTGAAATATGCGGTGCCGGTATGTATGGCTCAGACGGTATGTCAGTATTTCTTCTTTTATATAGGTGTGGCACATACCTCCGGTGTAAAAGGCGCTATTATCACAGGTCTTGGGAATTTTATTGCGATCCTGCTGTCCTGCCTTGTTTTTCACAAGGAAAAAATGACCGGGCGAAAGATGCTCGGCTGTATCCTCGGTTTTGCCGGCGTGGTCGTGATCAATCTCATGGGAAATTCTCTGGATGCAGGTTTTAGGCTTACAGGAGAAGGATTTATTCTGATCGCGCAGTTTTCTTACGGAATGTCCACGGTGCTGATCAATATTTTTTCCAGAAAGGTATCTCCGGTGGTGCTCAGCGGAACGCAGTTTACCATGGGCGGGATCATTCTGTTCCTGATCGGAAAAGGGATGGGAGGACATTTCGGAGTGGTAAATGCCGCCGGTATTGGGATCATTTTTTATCTGGCAATGGTGTCTGCAGTGGCCTATACACTGTGGTCAGTGCTGCTTGCCTGGAATGATGTATCCAGGGTAGCGATCTTTGGTTTTGTAAATCCTTTGTTCAGTGTGATCCTGTCTGCACTGGTTCTGGGAGAGGTACGTCAGGCATTTAATATGGGAAGTCTCATCGCACTGTTTCTTGTCTGTGTGGGAATTTATGTGGTAAATCAAAAAAAATCTTCATAAGTGGTATTGCAGTTATTGTTCCCAGGCAATATTTTTTGAAGCGTGTTGCTGAGAACGGAGTGAACAGTAACGATGCCGGAGTTCTGAAAATTGATTTCAATACGGCATTGTGTTAAAATAGCTTCATAAAAAATGTGAACATAAAAATCCATGCCGGAATAACTGCAGGATCCGGAAGCATATCCTGCACCGGACAGTAAGGAGGAAAAATATGGAATTTCAGAAACTGATCGAAGAGAGAAGGACCATCCGTAAATACAGCCCGGAGAGCAGGATCACAAAAGAAGATCTTCTTGCAGTGATCCGGGCTGCTCAGGAAGCACCCAGCTGGAAAAACTCCCAGACCGGAAGATATTACTGTGTAATGTCCGAAGAGATGGTGGAGAAGGTCAGCAGAGAATGTCTGCCGGAAATGAACCAGGCAAAAGCAGAGAATGCCTCCCTGATCGTTACAACCTTTGTACATAACCATGCCGGATTTCAGAAAGACGGAACACCGGATAATGAACTCGGAAACGGCTGGGGCTGCTATGATCTGGGACTTCAGAACGAGAATCTGATCCTGAAGGCAAAGGAGCTTGGATATGGAACCCTGATCATGGGACTTCGTGCCGGAGACAAGCTTCGTGAGATCCTTTCCATTCCGGAAACAGAAACGGTAATGGCAGTGATCGCCATCGGAAAAGCAGCCGAAGAGCCTGCAAGACCGAAACGTAAAGATGTGGAAGATATTGTGAGATTTTATTAAATAATAGAAGAAATGCCCGGTACATATCAAAATGTCCGGGCATTTTTTAATGAAAATTAAAGAGCAAAATGGTCTGAAAAGGATTGCCTGGAGGAGTGAATTCTGTTATCCTGTAAGAAAACAGCTGTGACAACATGGAAGGGTTTTGAAAAGCAGAGTTTGGGAGAAGCAAAAAAGCAATACAGTAAAAGCAAGGGAGGTTTTTAACCAATATGCAGATCATACATGAAAATGAATACGAAGAAACCATGAAAAATATCGTAACGCCATATCTTCTGTCTCACAGAAGAGAACTTTATGTACCGGGTGCGGATTATCCGTTTCGTAACGAAAGCAAACGGATCACAGGTAAGATCCATATGCTGCAGTATCTGTCTGATATTGATATGCCTAAAGGTGTGGTAGTCATCAGCCACGGATTCACAGAATCAGCAGTAAAATATGATGAAGTGGCCTATTATTTTCTTAAGGAAGGCTATCATGTATATATTCCGGAGCATTGCGGCCATGGCCGCAGCTATCGTCTTACCGCAGATCCGTCTCTGGTCCACATCGATACATGGAGAAGATATATCCGCGATTTTCTGAAAGCATGCCGTTATATAAAGAAAGCACATCCGGATCTGTCACTTAACTTGTATGCACATTCCATGGGTGGTGCCATCGGTGGTATTGCTGCGGCCTGGGAGCCGGACTGGTTTCACAAGGTGATCCTTTCTTCTCCGATGATCCGTCCTCTTACAGATAATGTTCCGTGGCCGGCAGCCACCGGCATAGCTCTGGAGAAATGCATTTTCGGAAAAGATGAGGAATATGTAGCTGGCCGAAAGCCTTACGATGGCAGCGGTTCTTTTGAGACAAGCTCCGCAACATCAAAACCAAGATACGAGCGATACAAAAATCTCCGTGCAGAACATAAGGAACTCCAGACCTGGTCTCCATCCTACGGCTGGCTCTGGGCTTCTGCGGAAATGAGCTGGTATCTGCGTCTCTACGGATGGAAAAAATATACGGCACCAATGCTGCTCATCCAGGCCCAGACTGAAGATCTGGTGTCTGTCCGTGCCCTGAAAAATTTTGCCGGAAAGATCAATCGCCAGGGAAAAACAAGCTGTGATTATATCCATATGATTGGAACAAAGCATGAGATCTATGGAAGCAGAGGTAAGATCCTGGAGAAATACTGGGGATATATATTTACATTCCTGGACGATACGGAAAATGATATTGATCACAGATAAGTATTTTTACTACAGGTGTATCACATATTTAACAACAGGATTGGCAGCTTTTATTCACTTTCTTTCTTTATCATAGTAAAATTATAAAGCTTTTCTCTTATACATTCGACA